>NZ_CAJODJ010000078.1:0-2004 GCF_905233225.1 Methanobrevibacter sp. UBA212 | reverse complement strand
GCCGGGTGTGTCTCGATTCTTTCTTTTCATCTCTTTTTATCTCCTATATCAAAAAAATGGATTGTGCTCTCTTACTTACACAATCCATTTTACACTACCGTCGCTGATGCTATTTTCAAATAGCACATTTTGATGATTTTGTAGCTATGTTATTCATCCACTTGTCCAAAAACATCTATGTATTCTTCGCCTGAAAGGTTGAGTTCACACCACTCTTTAGCTTGTTCTACATCAATTTTCTCTATTTTACAATCTGTGGTGTAATTTCCATAGATTTTCTTTCTAATACCATCGATTAAGAGGAAGAATTCACCATTCTTCTTCTGATATAATGTTTCTGAGTAATAGTGAAATGAATTTGGCATTTCGCCATTATTGTATTCGCCAATGCGAATAGCAGTTTCCGTGTCATATAATTTTCCACCAATAATTTTTTTCATAGTAAAATATCCTCCCATATCTAAATAATTATTCACTAACGGCTCCAAAATATTTGATGTATAAATCTACATCTAGATGATTCTCAGCCCATGCTAGCAATTCTTCCTCATCTGGTAGCAAAATAAGGTCACCTTCGTCTGAATCAACGGCAGAGTTTATAATGAAAAATTCATCTTCTTCATTTTTGTATAAAGTTTCTTCGTAATACCCGAAAGAACCAGGCATTTCTCCATTATTATATGAGCCAATATATGTTGCTTTATCTGGATTGTATATATTTGTGTCCCAAAGCTCATACTTTCTAAGGTATTCCATACTAGTACCTCCTATTGGTTATAAAATAAAATTGTTCATACATTCCACAAGAGTGGAATAAAATTTGTAAAAAGATTGTTAGCTACAATGCTATCACCCCCTTTCATAAGTGGAGCATGTGGAGGGTATTTTCATATAAATGTATAGATTAGCTACGAGCGACTTGCGTATACTCTTAAATGGGAATTACCCTCCACTACCCTCCATTTTTGTTAAAAAGTATTGTCAGACTTTAATTTTATGCCTAGAAATACATTGCACTTGTTGGTCTTCTTTTTGATGAAACCCTTCAATTTAAGAGCGGCGTTAAAGTCTTTCTGGCGGTGAGTAAATTCATGAATTGAAAAACAGTAATCACTGTAGGTTCTGAAGAGTTCACTTGAAGATGTAGAGGCAGTGGTATCCACTTCGCAACAATCTTCGATAAATTGAGCGAGCCAATCCGTTTCATTCCTGTAGTTATTAATAGCGTTGATTACAACGGCTGGTCTGTGGAGCTTGAAGTCATTATCAATACATTTTTTACTGCCTTCGGCCATCCACTTTAAGATAGCTCCTCCGGCATTGTTAAATAGATATTCTTCATAGTTCTTGATTTCGTTGTCGCCTGAAAATCTGGCATTGAATGGAATTAGAATAATTCTTCTCCAAGTCCCTTCATCAATGGAGCCAACATTTGGCAAAGGGTTTGTGTATAATACTATTTGATGTGAGGGTTTGAAAGCAAATGGGTCTTTGAATTTTTTCTCGGCTGTGATTTTATCTCTTGAGCAAATCTGTTTAAGAGTCGAAGTACTTAAACGGACGCCCTCTTCGAGTTCGGGAGCAATAACTAATCTTTTTCCCTGAAGCTCGGCAAGTTCAGGTTTTATATTTCTTCTGCAGTTGACGGTTAGAGTGTCAGCACTAATTGTGCCACAATAATCACCGAGAACTTTTGAAATTACATTCCATAAGGTAGTTTTACCATTACTACCATCACCTTGACAAATTATAAGCGATTCAACTTTGACCTCGCCAATTAAAATCAGACCTAAAATCTCTTGGAAGTAATTTATAAGCTCCGTGTCATTTTGGAAAATGGTTTGTAGGCACGTAATCCATATGTCAGTTCCGTCATCTGAAATATCAATGGCTGTTTGTTTAGTAATGTAATCTGTAGGGGAATGTGGTTGCAGTTCAGATGTTATCAAATTGTAAGTGCCGGACGGCATGTTCAGCAAGTACGGATTACTGTCAAAATCACTT
>NZ_CAJODJ010000077.1:0-2685 GCF_905233225.1 Methanobrevibacter sp. UBA212 | reverse complement strand
AACGATTGTAAACCATTTTTGTGAAAAGACTTTTAAAAAAGTCTTTTCAAGTCTTCACAGCCATGGCGGTTTTTTCACTTCCGAATCAAAGTTCATAATACTTAAATCCTCTACAAACTTATCTTCCATCATAATGTCTACAACCCATTCTCCAACCTCACGGCAGATGATTTGATGTATTGAATCATCAATGCGCTTTAAATCATCATTGATGTATGCAACTTCACTTTTGGTCAGGTTATATACATTGGATTTTCCTGAATAATCAGTTATCTGAAGAAATCCATTATTTGCCAATTCATATATGTATTTCTTCACTGAGTCCTTGCTCAATCCAAGATTCTGGAGTGTGAAGTATTGGTTGGTTGTAATTCCCAGACTCAATTCTTCCGGGTCAATTTCCATTATCCAGTCATCGATATTGTTTCCAAGACCTCAACAGCCTTGGGCGAGAGGTTTGCAGATATGCTTTCCTTATATGGCTGCAATATGCTCATGAATTGCTGCACATCTGAGAGATTGGTAAGGATTACCGTTTCACCGTCAATGTCATGGATTTCATGGTTATAGTAGTTCAGGGCTGTTATCGTTTTCAGTATGCCGTTAAACTTGTCAAAATCCCTTTTGTAGAAAGATGAATCTTTCAGGAAGTTGATGACAAAGTGAATATACGGATTTATTATTACGATGTCTTTAAAGACTTCCTTAAGGTGCAGCAGCATATATGGCACCAGCTCAACATCCTTTTCATATTTCTTTAGAATCTTGTAGCTTTTTCCATGTGTGAATTCAAGTGCGGATTTTCTGAGATTGAATATTTTTTTGTTGTCCATTCTTGGTGTGATGAAGATGCTTCTACTCATTTCCTGCTCATCGAAATTGTGGTTGGGCACAGTTGTGTAGGTCAGGCATGGTCTTCCCTTTAACTTCAATTCTCTGACTTCCCATCCTCCTTCACCGTCAGGAATGCTCAACGGTTTGTTTAGAAATCCGTCTGACTGCAGTTCCTTCATGAGGTTTTTGGACTCCTCCATGAATTCATGGTCATTGCTTCCACCCATATCGCCGTAATTGACAATCTTGCCGTCATAGAAATATTCGTCTGTTTTGGCACGGTTGAATAAAGCCGCTTCGGTGATTTTCTTTTCATTGACAATGTATTGTTTTGGAATCAGCATCAGTGCGGTTTCCTGGATATGGGACTTGCCACTGCTTGCCTCACCAAGACATATTACTGAAACCGGATTTCCCAGAACAACTTGTCCTGCATATACAGTAAACGCATACATTATGTTGTTGCGCTCGCCTGCAGTAAACCATTCAACAATGCTCCCGATATAAATCAAAGGATAGTCCAATGACTGTAGTTTGGTGATAGCTTCCTTTGATTTGGCGATATTCTGTTCTTGCTCGGCATGTTTCTTTTCAGCTATTTCCTGTTCAATGACTGATACTTCATTTTCATAGTGAAGCTGCAGGAGCTGTTTGAGTTCTGTGAACTTATTGTTGAATATGGGGGGTTCCATATCACCTTTTGGATTTATGAGCTGTTTGAATTGTCTTGCGACATTACTTCTGGAAGACAATGTAGCCGGTGATCTGTTTTCATATTCTCCAATCTTATTGCCATACTTGTTTTTGAATACGTAGGTAACCTTATCAATGTTTTTCCTGTTGATAATGAGTGCTATTGTATCTTTTGTGGGTAATTCAGCTGCTTTACTCATTTTAAATTCTCACAAATTTCTTCAATTCTATCTAAAATTTCCCACATTCTATCCCATAGTTTCTTTGGGATTGCAACATACATTTTTCCATTTATTTCCTTTTTTCTCATGGTTTTTCTCTCCTGTTTTTCCCTTCATGGGAGGATTATAAATTCGACAGTCTAAGCTCGTGGGGTCAGGAAATTTTTAAAAAATAAATAGCATCGGCAAAATCAATTTTCTGTCTTTTAGCCAATATTTAGAATAAAATAAGTTCGCTTTTTTGGATTTGACAATCTTTATATATCCCTTAAAATAAACTAGATATTGGGTTCAGTTTTGGAAAATATTAATTTTTAACATAGTTTCGCGACATGTCTAATTATTTTTATTTTTCGCACTGCCCATGGGATTATTCTAAAAATATCTTAATAGCTCGTCATTCAATTAAGTATTTTTTTTATAATCCTTTTTTCATGATCTGATTTTTAGTATTTCTTTTTTAGTATTTTACCTCTCTAAATTGATTTTCAGGCCTCACCAAAAAAAGTTGTCTCACCGTGAAAAGTTGATTTCACTTCGTAAAATTTACTTCAATGGTGGAGGCTAGTTGATAGTTTGTCAATTTGGATATATAAACATTTCTATTAGTATTTATTGTTAAACTGTTCATTTTATTGAGAAAAAATTGTGTCTATAAGCCTTGTATTTTTCGAAATTTTGTTAAACATTAAAACATAATTTGTCTATAAAAAAAGTCAAATGTATAAATCGCAAATGTCTTGGTAAGCATTAAATTAATGTTTCAGGGCTAATAGAGCTTTATTATCCGTTTTATTATATTGTTTATATAAATGAAATAATAATGTCAGCAAAGGCCTTCCAAAAATTTTATCACTTGTAAAAAATAAAGTTTGTATTAGAGTTTTAGTGGTCCGAATCGATAAGTATCGGAACTTTTTTATAAGTTTTATACGAA
>NZ_CAJODJ010000076.1:0-4715 GCF_905233225.1 Methanobrevibacter sp. UBA212 | reverse complement strand
CAGATGGTACCCATCAAGCAAAACATGCAACAACTGCGGATACTACAACAAAGACCTAAAATATGAAACAAAATGGAAATGCCCACAATGCCAAAAAATACATGACCGAGACATAAACGCAGCTAAAAACATTCTAAAACAAGGATTAACAGATTTAATCAATGAAACAATGAACCTCTGGAACAGGGGGGGATAGCACGGTAATCCTACTCTCATGGGAGAGTATCAGCCCGTGAAGTAAGAATCCTCGACTTCTCCAAAGTCGAGGTAGTTCAATTTTTTCATTTAAATAACTTTGTGAAATATACGGCTTTATATTGTTTTTGAGGATTGATTTTTTAAAATCCATTAGTTTTGAGGGGGTATGTTTTGTTTAGCTATTTTTTTTAAAGTTATATTTTGTCATTTGGAAATTATTTATAATATTTCAAATAAAATATATATTATGAGTTTATTGAGTATTGTTGCACCATGTTTTAATGAGGAGGAAAGTGTTGAAATTTTCCTCGAGGAGATTCAAAAAACATTAAAAGACTATAATTTTGAGGTAATTTATGTAAATGATGGGTCCCGTGATAATACTCTAAAAAATATTAAATATTTGGCCAGTAAAAATTCAAACGTTAGATATATATCTTTTTCCAGAAATTTCGGTAAGGAATCTGCAATTTACGCAGGTTTAACATATGCTTCAGGAGATTTTGTATGTCTTATGGATGTTGACTTGCAGCATCCGCCAAAATTGCTTCCGGAAATGATGGAATCTGTATTGAATGAGGGTTATGATGTTGCTGCCGCAAGAAGAGTTTCAAGAAAAGGCGAACCGAGAATCAAATCATTTTTCTCTCATTTATTTTATAAGGTATTCAATAGAATTTCAGAGATAGACCTGGTTGAAGGTGCTACTGATTACCGTATCATGACTAGACAGGTTGTTGACTCAGTATTGGATTTGCCTGAATACAACCGTTTTTCAAAAGGTTTGTTTCAATGGGTTGGATTTGATACCAAATGGATTGATTATGAAAATGTGGAGCGGGCTGCCGGTGAAAGCACATGGTCATTTTGGGGATTAGTTAAATATTCTGGTGAGGGCGTTGTTGCATTTACAACACTGCCGTTGACTATATCCATGATTTTAGGTACTATCTTTTCAGTCTTGGCGTTTGGTTACCTGATATTTATTGTTATTAGATATCTGCTTTATTCAGATCCTGTTCAAGGTTATCCTACAATTATGTGTTCTCTTCTGCTTTTGGGTGGAATTCAATTATTGTCTATTGGAGCTTTGGGCAAATATTTGGAAAAAACCTATTTTGAGGCTAAAAATAGGCCAATTTTCATTGTTAAGGAATCAAATATTGATGGGGAATAATGATGGAGTTTATAAAATTTGATAGAGAATTGGTTTTATATGTTCTTTTCGGAGCATTCACATTTTTTGTTAATATTGCAGTATATTTCCTATTTGAAGATGTTTTGGGAGTTAATTATCTTATTTCAAATATTGTGGCATGGTTTTTCTCAGTGCTTTTTGCATACATCACAAATAGGATTTGGGTATTTGAAAGCAAAAGTCCCAATATCCTGAAAGAGATGGCTCTGTTTTTTGGAGGAAGAATATTCTCGGGTGTTGTTGACACTGCACTCATGTATCTTTTTATAGATGTTATGATGATTGGAAATACAATATCCAAAATTGTAGTTCAGATTATCGTAATTGTTCTGAATTACATATTTTCAAAACTGATTGTATTTAAAGATTAAAATAAAAAAAGATAAGTGCATAATGCACTTAATTTTTAACTAAATTGAAGTTGTAGTGGTCCGCATCATAGACCTTGGTTAAATTATATTTCTTTTCAAATTGTTTATTGGATTCTTTGAGTTTCCAATTAACCAAATATACTTTTTTATTTGGGTTTTCCTTCAATATTTTAGTAAAGTTATCGGAATATTCCACATCTCCGCTGTAGAAATATTGTCCGGACAATGTATACTGCTTGCTGGTGTTATTCAAATCGTCATGTAAAATTTTATAGCCATAATCGGTATTGTACACAATAACGCTGTCATTGTTGTTGATGCTGTTTAGGAAAGTATCCTTCTTTTCATTGAACTTTAATCTTGAATCGATGTCGTCCTGTGTAATGGCTATGCTTGCACCTGTTAGGATGATGATTAAAATCAGCGCAACCATTAAAATTTTATTGTCTTTGATTTTGCCGATGACAATTGAGGCTGAAAGCCAGAATATTCCAAATACCGGAACAAGATATCTCATTCTCATGGTATTTGAAAATGAGGACATGAGTGAAATAATTCCTATTGCAATTGTTCCATACATTAAAAATAATCCCACTGCGGGGGATCTGTCTTTATTTTTATAGATTAAGAACAGAATCAGGATTAAAAATGCCAGAGCCACCAGCTTGAAAATAATCATTTCAAATTCGAAATTTTGACTTTTGATTGCAAAAGAGGTAATGTAATGTATTGCATTAGCCAATTCAAAGCCTTCACGAGGTTCGCTTGCCTGGGTCTGCACTTGGTGAACAAGAACAACCATCCAAGGTGCATATAGAATAATCAATGCCAAAACGGATTTTGCGAATTGCTTCAGCTTATCCTTATGTTTTGTTAAAATTTCGTACAATATGAGCAGATATATCAATCCGCATGTAATTGCAAAGAAGTATTGGGTGTATGCGGATAAAAGCGTAAACAATGTTAGCAGTATCCATGATTTCTTATCCCATTTAGTTATGACCTCATTGTAATAAATGATTGTTAAAAATTCAATAAAAAAGTCACTCATTACTCCTAAACAAAAGACAAACAATCCTGCAGTTAACCAGCCATAATCTTCACGAATTTTAGTTGCCGAAACCACCATTATGAGAATATATGGAATTATTGAAGCGACTTTTAAAACGTAAAGGTTTTGCAAGCCCAACGGTGTTAACAGATATAGTATCATATAATACAGTGGTGGATGAACGTCATGAACTGCTACAATCATTCCCTGCATAAATGGAAGATTTACCAAACTGTAAGTCCAATATTCGTCAACATTAATGAATGTATTTGTTAAAGGAGAAATAAACATGTAAAGCAATATTAGGATTGCCGCACCAAAAAATAATTTACCTATCAAATCCCTTTTTTCATACATGTTGATATATTTAATTAAGATATTATATAAAATTCACTTTATTTAATTTTGTTTTAATATGTACAAACTCATTGTATGTAATAAATTCATGACATTCTCTTTTAAGCATCTTAATCAAACGGTCCAGACGATTTGCCATATCCTGTCCGCTATGGTTTTTGATAATGAATGGCATTTTGAACTCAGGATGTTTTTTAAGCTCATAAAACTCCCATGGATGAAAATAAGTCACAAAATATCCATCATGGCGAAGAACTCTTCTAACCATTCTGTGATAAATTCCTTCAGGCAAGTTGTGCAGGGATAGCCAAAACAGAGGGAAACGAATGTGTGGTGTTACAGAAGCTGGAATCTGCATGACTCCATCTTTCATAAACCAAGTGCGAGGAGTTTTCAGGTTCATGTAACGACCTGGAATAAAAGCAGGGTTAAGGGATGAATTGTAGAGGTAGCCAACACGTTTGATTTCTGATTCTACAACTGGAAACATGCGGGGTTGACGATAACCTGTTACCGTAATGCCTGCAACACTTTCCACAATTTCCTTTGACCTAGCAAAATCGCTTTCCTTCGGTTGCCAGTGGTCAACGCCATGGCAGGCAATCTCATGACCTTCCTTCATGATGCGTTTTATTATATCTGGAGCATTATTGGCGAAGTTGCCTGTACAAAAGAATGTGGCACGCACATCATTTGCCTTAAGTATATCTAAAATGATTTCAGTCCCTTCTATGGATACTTTCATGCCCTCTTCCAGTGAATAATCCACTCCATGTTCACGCGGACCGTCAAATTCCTCAATATCAAAACTTAATAATATCATATTTTCCTTTAGATTTTGTGATTTTTAGGTAATATGGCTAGTAATAGTCATCATCATCTTCAACGTTTCGATCTATTTTTTTGATGGTACGGATGACTTTGTTGATTTCATCTATTCCTTCACCTTCAATTGCTGAAATGAAAATGGAATTGTCAATGTCGTCAATATACTCATTAAGATGTTCTCTGTCCTCCACTAAATCCATTTTGTTGAACAAGTAGTAAACTGGAATTTCAGAGAAGATTTTCTCGATTTGTTTTAACAGGTTATACTGATTTTCCAGGTGGAATCCGCAGGTTTCGGATGCATCAAAAATGAACAGTATTGCATCTGCAAGGTGTTCGAGTGCAACGATAGCATTCATTTCAATGTCGTTCATCTCTAAAACAGGCCTGTCCAATAGTCCTGGAGTGTCAATAATTTGTATGCTTCTCCAGTGTATTTCAGTGTGCCCGATTTGAATTCCCTTGGTTGTGAATGGATAGTTTGCAACCTGTGGGTCGGCACCGGTAATCTGCCTTAGGAGAGTGGATTTGCCGACATTTGGAAAACCTGCAATTACTATGGTGGTTGCATCAAAGTCAATTGTCGGCATGTTTCTCAGGTTCTGTTTTGCAAAGTCAAGGAAATCCAGATCCTTTTTGATTTTATTGACAACTGATGAAATTCTCCCGTAGGCCTGCTTTTGAATTGATGTTGCCCTTTCGGAAGGATTTT
>NZ_CAJODJ010000075.1:0-2880 GCF_905233225.1 Methanobrevibacter sp. UBA212 | reverse complement strand
TTTTAAGGGCGAATGCTATTTCTATACCTATAAGTCCTGCACCTGTGACGATTGCATTTTTGGCATCCTTCATCGCTTCCTGAACCCTGATACCGTCGTCGATGTTTCTGATTCTGAAAACACCGTCCAGATCAACTCCCTGCATTGGAGGTACGAACGGATTTCCTCCGGTAGCGAATACAAGCTTGTCATAATTCAAAACAATGTCCTTGCCATCTTGAACATAGGTAACTGTCTTTTTGTCTGAGTCAACTGCAGTTACTTCCACTTCAGTAATAACATCGATGTTTTTAGCCTTATAGTCTTCTGGAGTTCTCATGACAATGTCGTCAAAGGATTCAATTGTTCCTGACAATACATAAGGAATAGCGCATGGGGAATATGCGACTTTCTTGTCCCTTGTGAGAACTGTAATTTCTATGTCGTTGTCCAATTTACGTATATTTGAAGCTGTTGAGATTCCTCCAGCTCCTCCACCTACAATCACTACTTTCATTATAACAAAACCATATATGATTTATACAATATAATATATATTAAAAAATAATATAAAAAGATTAAGGTTTGATAATGAGAGAAATAGAATTTGATTTGGAAAATAATCCCTTCATTAATTTTCAGTCCGCACAATATGCGATGTCTGCAAGAATAAACGTTGAAAAACTCTGGAATTGGTGTCATAAAAACGACAAGTCATTCTTTGTCATGAGCCTGGGATGTCTGATGAATGCCGTAAATTCACTGGGATGGAAATCTTTCCACTCCCTCTGCGCCTGTGCTTGAAACTGATGTTTAAAACTATACAGCGTAAAAACTTTCAAAAGGTGGCCGCCAAATGGGGCTGTACCAAGCCACTGGATTATAAGCCTTATAAGGAAAAATGATATTAAGTTGATAATATAAAAACGGGGCTGTCGCATTTGATGATTTTTCACCAAAGCGGCAGCCCTGTTATTATGTCCTTCTTTTATTATTTTGAATAAATGTCCATAGCAGCTTAATTCACGGCACAACAAAAACACCGTTTATATGATGACGGTGTATATAATGAAATCAGGCTGCTGTTTTTAAATCATATAAATGCAGTCCAGTTCTTCCGGCCTTTACTCTACGGTCAAACCGGGAAATATTATATGCCAGAGCCACAATTATACTTTCGGTCAGTACATTTTCCTTCCCGCGGCGCGAATATCTCCGCAATCCCATATCTTCTTTTATGTTGGCAAAGGAACCTTCAACCTGAATACTACGATTCATTCGTAATTGTGTTCCAAATGGACTGGTTAGCCGCATTAGACATGCCTGCCGCTGTTCCTCCATATATTTTGATACATGCAGGACTTTGTTGCGTTCCTCTATTGGTGTTTTACAGTTATTTCCTTTGATGCAGAAACCTTTAAAGTGACACCCGGTGCAATCCCCAGAGTATATAGTAATTTCCCTGTTGTAGCCAGCTTTTGTTTTTCTGCTTTGAACATATTGCTTGGTGAGAACTCGCCCATTATGGCAGGTATAGCAGTCACTTTTGGCATTGTAACTCATATTTTCCCGACGGCCTATATCCTTTTTGTATTTTCTTGTCTTTGAAATCTCATAGTTATTTGGTTTAATATAGGCTACCTGACCATTAAGTTCAATAAATCTGTAATTCTCTTCGCTTTCATAGCCCGCATCGGCCACAATGTTTCTGTAAGGAAAACGCAGATGCTTTGCCATGCTGTCCAAAAAAGGGATTAAGGTATTTGTATCCGTTGGATTATGAAAAATTTCTGCCCAAACAATGTATTCGGAATCCACGCCATGCTGAAGATTGTATGCTGGCTTCAACTGACCGTTAAGCATTGCATCTTCTTTCATTCGCATAAAGGTTGCGTCTTCATCAGTTTTGGAATAACTGTTTCTGCTACCGCATTTGTGGAGCTTAGCCACATATTCCTGCAATTTACTTATATACTGCTCGGTTAACTCAATGGATTTTTGGATTGCTGTTTTTCGTTTTCCAATACCGTGCACAAAGGCTATACCTGCATCATTCTTAATTTTGTAAAGTTTTTTGCGCATACGTTTCAGCGTGTGCAGAGAAACTTGATTATTATATACAACGCGAAGGCCATAATTATCCTCGCAATCCTTTACCAACACCAGTACCTTGTCCATTAGCTTGGCTAAATTCTTAGTTACTGCCCGCTTCCACACGAAAGTATATTTATTTGCCACCGATTCAATCTTGGTTCCGTCAATGAAAATGTCTCTTGCAGATATTTCGCCCAGATGGTACAGAATTTTATCCATTTCAGACATTATTCTTCTTGGGCAGGCATTCAAATGGATGGCAATAAATCTGGCAATGGTAGCATGATCTGGTGCAGGAGCACCCTCAAGCAGAAACATAAAATTGATGTCTCTTTTGCAGGCACTTTCAATTTTGCGGCTTGAATAGATGTTATTCATGGCTGCATAAAGAACAATTTTCAGCAATTGAGCAGGTGTTGCCTGGTTTTTTCTGATC
Organism: Methanobrevibacter sp. UBA212; assembly: GCF_905233225.1. Classification (NCBI taxonomy): domain Archaea; kingdom Methanobacteriati; phylum Methanobacteriota; class Methanobacteria; order Methanobacteriales; family Methanobacteriaceae; genus Methanobrevibacter; species Methanobrevibacter sp. UBA212. The sequence continues at coordinate 371 of NZ_CAJODJ010000075.1, read as the reverse complement.
CTGGAATAGGTTTTATATAGGTCAGAAAGGTCCATTTCCTCCACAAATGTATCTACCAGACGTACTGGGTCATCTGCCGAAATGTGATATTCAAATTCAAATGGTAATTTCAGTTGCTTGATTGTACGATATGACGTATAATCTCCATGTAAAATATTTTTGTGCATATTTATATTTTACACTAAGGGCGCAGTCTTGTGGGGCTGCGTTCTTATTTTTTTGCATAGAAAAGGGGCATCGCAACTATTTTTTATTAGTGCGACAGCCCCTCTTCCAATTAGCGTTTCAACGAGCTGGGAGATATGCTCACCAGCTGTTGTAGTTTGTTTTCCCCCACCTAAAGAGGAAGGGGACATCTTAAAGCTCGTTAT
>NZ_CAJODJ010000074.1:0-3564 GCF_905233225.1 Methanobrevibacter sp. UBA212 | reverse complement strand
ACGAAGGGTTAAAAACACTAAAAACAGAACCTAGGGGACCTAGGGGATAGCTTAGAATATTTCCATTCATATAGAATGGATTACCTAAGAATCTCCGACATCTACAGGTCGGAGAGGTTCAAGGCGTGTATATACCAGTATCCAATAACTGTATAAATGTCAGCGAGGCTTATGGGGCTAATCAACCTGCAAATGAAAGTGGAGTTTTTGATACAGATAATTACCCGTATTATGTCTTTAAGGATCTTTGCACTCGATGTGTGGGACCGGAAAACTACAAAATCTACGGTCAGCCTGTTCAAGCATACTGGCATGAAGCGGAAAGCAACATGTTCTCCGGAATGAGCAAGGTAATCGAACATGCGCAGAAAATCAAGGATAATAACACCCGGGCAAGTTATATCACTTCATACTGCAATGATATGCAGACCAAAGCATTCAAAGACGGCAAGCAGATGCTGAACGATGTTGTTTGGACACAAAGCTATAATAGTAATACCTTTAAAATACAACGCAATCCCAAAACCCATCAAATGACCGGCGAAAAGGTAGTAATTCCACCAATGGAAGTAAAACTTAATGCATCAGAATATGGAAATGTTCCTTAAATGCCTAGTGCAACTAATAGAAGTTCAATTATCGTATGTATTTCTGAAATGCGGTAATTGAATTCATAATACATTAAGGAATCTTATTTCCTTCTTTTTTCTTTTTTTTAAGAGATCATAACTATTATTGAATATAAAATTTTTTTGTTAAATTAGTTATTTATAGCATGTTAAATATAATATAAATTAATAATATAATTTGGGAGAGAGTCGTATGAAAGGTATAGTGCTTGCAGGTGGTTCCGGAACTCGTCTTTATCCAATTACAAAGGCGGTTTCCAAGCAATTGTTACCACTTTATGATAAACCAATGATTTATTATCCTATTTCTGTCTTAATGCTTGCAGGAATTAAAGAAATATTGATTATATCTACTCCTAGAGATTTACCAATGTATAAAGATTTGCTCGGCGACGGATCCGGCTTGGGAATTAAATTTGAATATGAGGTTCAGGAAAATCCCAACGGTCTTGCAGAAGCGTTCATCATAGGTGAAGAGTTTATTGGAAACGATAATGTTGCACTCATTTTAGGGGACAACATATTTCATGGCCACAGGTTCACCGAAATACTTGAAAGGGCAACTAACATTGAGGAAGGAGCAGTTATATTCGGTTATTACACCAACAATCCCGAAGCATTTGGCGTAGTGGAATTTGATGATGAATGGAACGTACTGTCAATTGAAGAAAAACCAGAAAAACCAAAATCTAATTATATCGTACCCGGTCTGTATTTCTATGACAATGATGTAATTGAAATAGCCAAAAACGTAAAGCCTTCAGACAGGGGAGAGGTTGAAATCACCTCTGTCAACGAGGAATATCTAAATCGTGGAAAACTGAAAGTAGAGCTTCTGGGTAGGGGTATGGCCTGGCTTGATACAGGAACTCATGAAGGGCTTCTTGAAGCGGCAAACTTCATAGAAACAGTTCAGAAAAGACAAAGCTTATACATTGCATGCCTTGAAGAGATTGCATATCTTAAAGGATATATTGGTGAAGAAGAATTATTGAAAACTGCTGAAGAGCTTAAAAAAACCGATTATGGAGAATATTTATTTAATTTAGCTAAAAGATGATTATTATGGGAAAATTTAAATTCACAGAAACTGGTATTGAAGACATGTTTGTGGTGGAGCCTACTGTCTTTGAAGACAACAGAGGATACTTTATGGAAACCTTCCATGAAAATGATTTTAAACAAGCAGGTCATGACTTGACTTTCGTTCAGGACAACCAATCAAAATCCTCAAAAGGTGTTCTTAGAGGCCTGCATTTACAGTTAAACTATCCACAGGGGAAGTTGGTCCGTGTTATTAAAGGTGAAGTCTTTGATGTTGGAGTGGATTTAAGGGGGGATTCACCGACTTATGGAAAATGGTATGGTGAAATACTGTCTGAAGAGAATAAAAAGCAGATATATATTCCTCCTAAATTTGCCCATGGGTTTTTAGTATTGTCAGATGAAGCAGAATTCGTTTACAAATGCACAGAATTTTACCACGGCGAAGATGAAAGCGGAATAAAATGGGATGATGAAGACATTGGGATTGACTGGCCATTGGATGGAATCGATGAGATAATATTATCTGATAAAGATAAAGAATTGAAAAGCTTTAAAGAGGCTAAAATTAAATATTAGTGATTATTATGACAAATATTCTAGTTACAGGTGGAGCAGGTTTTATTGGAAGTAATTTTGTAAGATACATGGTCAACAAATACTCCGATTACCATATCATAAATTTGGATGCATTAACCTATTGCGGAAACCTTGAAAACCTGAAAGATATTGAGGATAAAGACAATTACACCTTTGTTAAAGGCGATATTAGAGACAAAGATGTTGTGGACGATTTAGTTAAAGAATGTGATTATGTTATTAACTTTGCTGCTGAAAGCCATGTTGACAGAAGCATTACAGACCCTGAAATATTTATTAAATCAAATGTATTGGGCACACAGGTTCTTTTGAATGCAGCAAAGGAATACGGCGTTGATAAATACATCCAAATTTCTACTGATGAGGTTTATGGTACCTTAGGCAAGACCGGATACTTTACAGAAACCACTCCTTTACAGCCTAACAGTCCATATTCAGCTTCTAAAGCGGGTGGAGATTTGATTACAAGAGCATATTTTGAAACCTTTGATTTGCCTATAAATATAACTCGCTGTTCAAACAATTATGGGCCTTATCAGTTTCCAGAGAAATTAATCCCATTGATGATTTCAAACACTCTTGAGGATAAGAAATTGCCGGTTTATGGCGATGGAAAAAACATCAGGGACTGGTTGCATGTGCATGACCATTGTACAGCCATTGATCTGGTTTTGCATGAGGGCAAGCTCGGTGAAGTTTACAATATTGGCGGCAACAACGAAAAGGAAAACATCTACATCGTTAAGCTAATACTTGAAACCTTGGGCAAGGACGAGTCATTAATTGAATTCGTAACTGACCGTTTGGGTCATGACAGGCGTTATGCAATCGATTCAAGTAAAATTCAAAACGAATTGGGCTGGAGTCCTGATTATACCTTTGAAGTCGGTATTAAGGAGACAATCCAATGGTATTTGGATAACGATGATTGGACAAATCAGGTTAAAAGCGGCCAATATCAGGATTATTATCAAATTAGTGAAAGAATACTCTGACCTCTTTTAGGTCGGAGATGAATTTCACAAAAAAGACACAGAGTCATTTTTTCAATCAATATTTTTTGAATATTTACTTTTCAAATGCTCTCTCACTTTGTTTATATAATTTGTATAGTCATATATATTTTTTGTAGTGTTTAAAAAATCTTTTAATGGTTTTTTTATTAGTTATTAGGTGTGTGTTTTATTTATGTCTGAGGTTTTGAGTTGTAAATGTGGTATTAATCCTAATTGGGATTTGAAGATTGCTTTTTGGGATGCTTTTGGAGCTTCACGTTTTGTTAGCAATAACG
>NZ_CAJODJ010000073.1:0-3731 GCF_905233225.1 Methanobrevibacter sp. UBA212 | reverse complement strand
CTCGAAGAGCAAATCGTAGAAGTGAAAGAAACTGTTGAGTTGCCATTGACCGAACCTGAATTGTTTGAAAGGGTAGGTATAGAACCTCCTAAAGGAATACTGTTATACGGACCTCCTGGAACCGGAAAAACTCTGCTTGCTAAAGCTGTAGCTAATGAAACCAACGCTACATTCATCAAAATTGTAGCTTCCGAGTTTGTCAAAAAATACATTGGTGAAGGGGCAAGACTTGTCCGTGAAGTTTTCGAGCTTGCAAAAGAGAAAGCTCCTGCAATCATATTCATAGACGAATTGGATGCTGTTGCGGCAAAAAGACTTAAAAGTTCCACCAGTGGAGATAGGGAAGTTCAAAGAACATTGATGCAACTTTTAGCAGAACTTGACGGATTTGAATCAAGAGGAGATATTGGAATTATCGGAGCCACCAACAGGCCTGATATTTTAGACCCTGCACTTTTACGTCCGGGTCGTTTCGACAGATTCATTGAAGTTCCACTTCCAAATGAAGAAGGCAGACGTGAAATACTTAAGATTCACACTAAAAACATGTCATTTGATGAAGAGGCTGACGTTGACTTGTTGGCTGATTTGACAGATGGCTTTTCCGGTGCTGATTTAAAGGCAGTATGTACCGAAGCAGGTATGTTTGCAATTCGTGCTAAACGTGATAAGATCACTGTCGATGACTTTATGAAAGCTGTAGATAAAGTTATGGATAAAAATAAAGAAGACGAAATATTTAAATCAGAAGCAGGAATGATGTTCGGATAAATTTAATTTACAATAAGCCAATGATGAACCCTATGAGCTCTGATACGTGATGAATGATGGGCGAGCTGAGGCTTATTTTTTATAACTTTTTTTCTAAAACTTTATTTAAAATAAATTCTAATAGTATATTATGTTATTTGATAAAAATGATTCAAGGGCAAATGAAAGGGTCCTTTATCAAACTCGACCCAATATGATTTTGGGATGCAAAAAGGCTATTCTGGGTATTGTTATACTGATAGTCATCTTAACCGTATCACCTATGGCAATCAAATTTATAGGGCACATGCAGGTTTATATGATTTCCAGAATCAATCTTTCCCTGACAAGTTATACAGCCATTGCCTTTTTTGTAATCATTCTTATTAATGTTATTTATATAATCTGGCAGTTGGTCGGATGGTATTCAACCGAATACACATTAACCGACACTAAAATTGTTATCAAATCCGGCGTAATTTCCACTAAAAAAAATTATATGCCTTATGCAACAATTCAGGATATTAACACTTCCCAAAGCATTATCGGAAAGATAATCAATGTGGGATCAATTTCAGTTTTCAGCGCTTATGATAACAATCAGATGGAGCTTAAAAGTGTTTCCAATCCTTCCGAAGTTGAGGAAGCCATATTCTCAAGAATGGTCGGGTCAAGGAATTTCCAAGCCCATCCACAGCAGATGCCTCATTACTCTGAAAGGGGATATGTGGATGATGGTGAACGCTATTCCAGAAATGATCCTTATTCTAGAAATGATGATTATGTCGGCAGAAACGACCCTTATTCCAGAAATGATCATTATTCAAGTCGTGATGATTATGTCGGAAGGAATGATTCTTATTCAAGAAATGACGATTATTTAAGCCATGATGATTATGTGGGCAGAAATGATTATTACGATGAGTATGAGCCTATAACTCCGATAACCCATGAGAGAAATTCATATCAGAGAAGGGAATACGATTATTATCCTGAAAATTTGGATAATGTTTCAAGCCAACATCCTCGCCACACCTATGAATATGAACCTTATGACACTGGATTCAGAGGGTCTCAAAATCCTCGCCAAAACAATAATCAATATGACAGAATACGCGATGAGCATTCTTATGGTGGAGAAGATTATTATCAAAATAATGAACCTCAAAGTTATTATAATGAAGTGGTCGAGGAACATCGTCAAAATGAACCTGAAGATGTAGATGCATCATCTGAAAAAGCCATTCAAAGACATTTTGACAAATTTAAAAAATAGCTATTCATACATTTCTTTTTAAAAAAGTAACAAAGACATTTCGATTTAGGTGAATTTCAATGGAATTATTATGTATACAATCACAGGAACATCCGGAATTGCCGTTGGCTGAACTGAAGGCAGTTATGGAATGTGAAGATATTGATGCTAAAATAGATAGTGTAACCGAGGGACTGGTGGTTTTAAAAGATATTTCACAGGATAATTTCATGGATTATTATCAAATTTTAACCAGAAGACTGGGTTATACTCATGAGATTCATGAGCATATCTTAAAAACTGATGTTGAGAATTTGGACAAGGATGTTTCAGATGTTGACTGGTCAGATTTCATTGATGAGAACTTTGCCGTACGTGTAAAAAGGATTCGTTCCGAAGTTGATACTGTAGGATATGAAAGAAAGTTGGGAACATTGATTCTTGAAAATTCCGACGGCATTAAAGTTAATCTATCAAAGCCCAACACATTGGTCCGGGTGGTTGCTTATGGTGACGATTTATATGTGGGCATCGAAAGGATAAAGTTAAACAAAAAACATTTTGAAGAAAGCAAACCACATAAAAGACCATTTTTCTATCCTGGATCCATGAATCCAAAGCTTGCAAGGTGCATGGTCAACCTGTCCAGAATTAAAGAAGGCGAATTGCTGCTTGATCCTTTTTGCGGAACCGGAGGAATATTGATTGAGGCCGGATTGATAGGATGTAAAGTCGTCGGCTCAGACATTTACTGGAAAATGCAAAATGGAACAGCCATCAATTTGGATTATTACGGCATCGAAGATTACAGGACTTTTCATTTGGATGTGCGTGAACTTAAGATGTATGAAAAGGTAGCTAGTGTGGTTACCGATCCGCCTTATGGAATTTCAACTTCCACAGGAGATGTTGACGGTGAAGAAATTTTCAAGGAATTTTTCCATGCTATCTATGATAACATGAAGGATGACGCTTATCTCTGCATGGCCTCTCCTCATTATGTTGACCTAAAACCGATGGTCGATGATGTAGGATTTGTCATTGTGGAACAATATGGGATTAAAATGCATAGAAGTTTAACAAGAATTATTTCAGTCATTCGTAAAAAATTTTAATCATTTATAAAGATTATGGATACATTTATATACTAGTTATTCTGGGTAAGACTTTTTCATGTATGGAACTTCATTATTCTTTTTTATTTTATTATTTTGTTTAATATTATTTTTTCTTTTTATTTTTTAAGAATTTAAAAATTATTTCTAGAAATATCTCTTAAAACTTTATTTTAATTTAAATAATCAATTTTTAATATTATTTTTTGATTAAAAATATTATTTTTTATTTATATCATATTTGATTATTTTTTGCAATATTTTTTAATTGAATTTGTTAATAAAATTTGTCTGTCTATTAAATGTGCTATGTGTTTTATGGCGATGACCTAAGTATTATTGCATGGAGCAATTTTTACTATGATGGTTGCATTCCGCATGTAGCTATACATTTGTGAGTACTTGAATTTTCTCAAGTATGATGTTGGTTTTGTAGTATGTGGTGAATTAGTTACAAACTAGTTTAGTGTAATACTCGTCTATATTTAGCGTACTTCATAATACTTTATACTTATTATGTCTGTTATGTGATTCAATTCTGTTTGATCCTGGCAGATGTTACTGCTATTGGGATTCGATTAAGCCATGCAAGTCGAACGAATTTAGATTCG
>NZ_CAJODJ010000072.1:0-4208 GCF_905233225.1 Methanobrevibacter sp. UBA212 | reverse complement strand
AAATAAAGTTTCAGAACTTGAAAAGGTTAATGCTTCTGCTAATGGTAAGATTGCTGACCTTGAGAGGGCTAATGCTTCTGCTAATGGTAAGATTAGTGATCTTGAGAGGGCTAATGCTTCTGCTAATGGTAAGATTAGTGATCTTGAGAGGGCTAATGCAGACCTTGAAGCTGAAATTAAATATTTGAAATCACAAGTCAATAACGCTAAATAAGGGTTATCAAATCCTTATTTTTTAAATTTTTAACTTAAAATTAGTGTTCCCTCAGTTCACATGTTTTCACCATTAAATCTTTCTTTTTTTCAAATCAGTATTATAACAACCGATTATGCAATGCCCAAAATTATTTAAATTTTTAAATTATATTGAATCCTTCAAATGGCTTTTGATAAATTTTATAATAGTTTAATCAACTCAATTTTATATTTTACTGTCAATTTTGCTTTTTAATTGAAAACAAATAGATTTAAGCCTACAAAAAACTTTAATAACAATTTAATTCATAAAATATAATATTATTGTAAAAAAATACATGCGGGTGGAAACTTGGAAAAACCACAATTGATTAATTTTATAGCGAAAGTAATGGAGGACTCAGGTTTTAAGGTCTATAAGAACTTTAAAACCTCGCAGAAAGTCATTGACATATATGCTATTCTACCCACAACTATTGGGGACTTTGGGGTAGTTGTAGCATGTCTGAATTATGATAAAGAGGTTCAGGTTGGCGTTGACATCCTGAGGGAAATGGAGGAAGTGCAGGCAAGCCTCAAGGCTTCCAAAGTGACTATCGTAACTTCATCATATTTCTCAGATCAGGCCAAAAACTATGCAATCAGGAAAAACATCAAATTGGTTGACAGAAACAATTTGCTTGAATTGGCCAAAAAATATCAGGACCGGACCAATCAGACAACACTTGACAACACGGTCTATGATGGAGGCGCATCTGCCTATATTGAAGAGGAATACCCCGAATACAATTATGACGCTTCCGACATGGAATACATCATGAATCGAAGGGATGCTCATCCTAATGTCTATAAGAACACATTGTACAGGCATGTTGATGAGCCGCATGCCCGAGGATTTTCTTCACTTTTAAACAGGGGCCGCCAGCAAAGAAACACAGGCAGCCTAAGCCCTTATTCCCAGCAGACCAATCTGTACAATTTTGATTCAAGGGCAGGTTCTTTTGCGGCAGGCTCTTCAGGTATCGGTTCACTTATATTCAGAATCATAAGCAATCCTATCGGACTGGTTCTTGTGGTGGTGATTGTTTCCTATCTGATATCATTCATTGCCGGCAATCTGCTTAAGATGAATTCCGGTACAGCCGGACTGATAGAAATGTTTGTTGCTCTGGCATTGTCCTACGGATTGTCATTCTACACCGACAGGAATGCCGACTTTATCGTAAAAGGAACATTCATATTCTTCATTTCATTGATTATATTGATAATCCTAATCTTCGTATAATTGGGATTGTGGTTTTCGGTGATGGGATTAGGTCTCATCGCTGCCCGTATTTTTTTTGTAAAACGACAGTATAATGTAGATTAATCCAATAAGGTATAAAAACCAAATCATTATGTCCGTTGGACCTGTTTCTATCCAGATTATTGTATGTGTCAGGATGAACGCATATATTCCGATACCAGCACCATTTTTAATTTTATGAATCGCTCCCAGAAAAGCTCCCATAAAAAGCATTTGGATTGTCAGACCTACATATCCGAAATCAAGCATCACAGGGCCGAAAAGGGTTGATGTCAGACAGACATTGTAGTGAAGGACGTATTCTCCGATGAAAGTTCTCGGGCTTCCGGATGAGAATATCATCGCCAGTATCTTTCCTCCGGTTGTGCCTGCAAGGGGCAGAATCCTTTCAAAGACTTCCAGTGTGAATGCTGCACGATAAAATATGAGTTCCAGTGGGTTCAGCGTCCAGTGCTGATTTGAAATTGACTGGGAAGCGATGTATCCAACGCCAATCAGGCCGGCAACGATTATTGCGATAAACACAATTCCAAATTTCCTGGAAATCTTGTCCAGATAGTATAATGTGATGAATGAGCTTCCCAAAATCCCAAGAACGGAGGTTCTGTATCCGTTAAGGCCGAATATCAATGCGCCTAAAATTATTAAAATCAGATATTTCCTGTCATAGTATTTGGCAAGCAAAAGATTGATTGTTATCAAAAACAAGGGATAGGCAACTCTCCAGATGTTTGTTGTTGCATTTGCCTTGAGAGTTGAATTGAATAGTGGAATTCCTCCTAAAAGCACCAGATTCAGGCTTTGAAGGATTAAGGCTATTATTGCCAATGTCAAAAGCAGCTTTTCACTTAAATAGTTGGTCTCGCCTGTTTCGATATTTGCCTTATATTTAACGGCCAGATATCCAATGGCAAAGACGATGCATGCAAATATGACTGTTAAAATTACTTCTGCATCAAGAGGATCTTCAAATCTGTAGTTGAATGATCCCACATATCCCATTGCAAGAAATGCAAGTATTGCGATAACTACAATTAGCGGATTGAAAAAGTCGTATTTTCTCATTTTAATCTCCCAGTTCCCTTGCTGAGATGCACAGGTTTCCTGCAAAGTCAGGCATGGCAGCAACATGGGTGTGGACATAGCTTGCCAAGGTGTTTTTCTCCATAAAGCCGTCCTGAAGCTCGTATGAGCCTTTTCCTCTTGTTATTTTGAAAGCCAACGGATTTTTCAGGTCGTTGACGATGACCTTTGAGTAGTGAAATTCATGGCCGTGGAAGGTTTCGCCCTTTTTGGAGATGATGTTGTCCTCCTGCACCTCCGCTATTGTGTATTTCAGCGCCTGAACTCTGTCTGTTAAAACGGCCTTGTACGGGTAGATGTCAACCATCTTATCGTCATGAATGGAGTTCATCAGATACATCAGCCCTCCGCATTCGGCAAAGATGGGCCTTGACTCATTGTGGAATTGCTTGATGTCTTTTAACATTTGAAGATTGGCTGACAGTTCCTTTGAGAAAAGTTCAGGATATCCTCCGCCGATATAGAGTCCGTCAACATCCGGCAGGCTTTCGTCATTCAACGGCGAGAAATACTCTATTTTTGCATTGTTTGCTTCCAGAGCTTCGATGTTTTCCTTGTAGTAGAAATTGAAGACTTCATCATATGCAACACCGATTTTAACGGGTTGTTTGTTTAGCCTGTTCCAGATCGGTATGGTTTTGGAGGTGATTTTTGGCGCTGATTTGGCGATTTCCACCAATCTGTCCAAATCGATTGATTCCCTGATGGTCTTTGACCAGATGTCAATGAATCTGATTGAGGTTTCCCTTTCACGTGCGGGAACAAGTCCCAAATGCCTCTGCTCGATTGAAATGTTGTCGTCACGGATGATTCCACCGATGACTTCGGTTTTGGTGATTTCCTCAATCGACCTTTTGGTTTTCTCATAATGGGCCTGGTTTTTTACCTTGTTTAAAATCACTCCTGCAATGTTTATTTCAGGATCAAGCGCTTTGAATCCCAAAACCAAAGCGGCGGCACTTTTGACAAGGCTTCTTGAGTTGATAATCAGAATCACCGGCGCTTTTAGAGCCTTTGCTATTGAGGCAGTGCTTCCGATGTCGTTTATGGAGTCGATTCCCTCATAAAGTCCTCTAACGCCTTCGATGACTGCAATGTCCTTTCCTTTCATGCCCTTAAGATATGAATCCCTGATTTGGCCTTCCTTCATGAAAAAGGAATCAAGGTTCCTTGAAGTGTTTCCTGTTGCCAGGGTATGGTAGGACGGGTCTATGTAGTCGGGGCCTGCCTTGAATGGCTGAACGTTGTATTTTTCGCTTAAAGCTTTCATTATTCCGGTGGCGATTGTTGTCTTTCCGACCGCACTGCCGGTACCTGCAAGAATTATTCTCATGTTAATATTATTTATTTTGTATATTTTATTAACTTATTGGATTTTTTAAAAATCATGTTTTGGGTAATTTTCATAATTTTGTGTTTTTCCGGCTATGTGTGATTTTTCATCTGAATTTGATATTTTATTCATAAATATTTAATTAAGTCTAAAATAATTTTAACTTGTGTATAATTTATGTTTTAGTTTTTTGTATAAAGATTAATAAAATATGGTAAATATTCATTAATTTTTTTATATCTGTATTCATATTTATTTTAATTTATAAAGCTTTTTGTTTATGGAAGATTT
>NZ_CAJODJ010000071.1:0-4329 GCF_905233225.1 Methanobrevibacter sp. UBA212 | reverse complement strand
ATAATAATTAATGGTCAAACATATAACAGAACAACCGACAGCAATGGTTCAGCTTCCATAGCAATCAATTTAGATGCTGGAAACTACACCGCTTCTGCTTCATACAAAGCTGAAGGCGACTTCTTCACCAATACTGTAGAAAACAATATTACAATCTTAACAACTATTGATGGTGATGACATCGTTAAAATATTCAGAAACGACACCCAATACTATGCTACTTTCTTTGACAATGAAGGAAAAGCATTAGCTGAAGGTACAAATGTCACTTTCAACATCAACGGTGTAATGTATGAAAGAAAAGTTAATGGAAACGGTACTGCTAGATTAAACATTAACTTAAACCCTGGTGAATATATCATTACTGCAACTAACCCTGTGACCGGCGAAATGCGTTCAAACACCATTACTGTATTGGCTACTATCCAATCCAGTGATTTAGTAAAATACTACAAAAATGATTCACAATACATAGTTACACTTTTAGGCAAAGACGGTAAAGCTGTTGGCGCAGGTGAAACTGTAAAATTCAACATAAACGGAGTATTCTACGAACGCCAAACCAATGCATCAGGTCAAGCAAAATTATCCATTAATTTATTGCCTGGCGACTACATAATTACTGCAGAATATAATGATTGTGCAGTTTCCAACAATATTGAAGTCAAATCCGTTTTAGCTGCAACCGATTTAACAAAATCAGTTAGTGAAGCAAAAGCATTTGGAGCTACATTAGTTGACGGACAAGGTAAACTATTAGCAAATGAAACTGTAACATTCAATATTAATGGAATGATATATGATAGGACTACTGACAGTGAAGGTGTTGCAAGGTTAAACATTAACTTGCAAAAAGGAGAATACATTATAACTTCAAGTTATAATGGCCAAAGTATTGCTAATACCATTACTGTTACAGACTAGAACAAAAATTTAAAGCGGGATGATTATTCATCCCATCATTACTTTTTAATTACTGTTTTTTCAATATTTGTCAATTTTTCTTTTTTTACTATTTTGGTATGTTATAGTATTTTACCAAATTATTGTGCGGGATTTGGTAAAAATTCTTGGGCTATTACACATTTTAGTAGTGTAAGGATTACCAAGCTATCTCCGGATTACTTTCCGGTTTGTTAATTTTATTAACAATTATACTTAGGCAATATATAATATAAGTAATTTTTTAATTGATATAAAACATATTACTTTATATAATTTGTTTTTTTCAGAGCAATTTTTCAATGTGAAAACAATTTCAATAAAAATCATTTATCAAAAAAAATTAAGTAAATAACTATAATATTTCATCACTAATAAATTTTATCAGAAATTCGCTATACACATCATTAATATCGCCTTTATAGTTTAAAGAATATTGATATAAAGTTCTTGTTTCACTGCGAATTTCTTCAACAACCTCTTTATCAAAAACTCCTTTTGCTTCCAAAATCCAAAATTCATCATATCCACAGATTAACTCATAATCTTCATTTTCCATTTCCAATATCTGAAAATTTTCACCAGAAGGAGCTGACAAAAACCCTTTAGGATGATTATAGATGCTGGCCACATTTTTGCCTTTAAAATGGCTTTCATATCTCATCAAATATAAACACATCAAGATTATCCTCAACAAAACAGTATATGATTTCTCCCGTCTTATAATCAAAGAAAAGCATACATTCGTAGGAAAGATGTGCAGTTTTTCTTCTAAACAAGTCAACTAGCTTAACTGCTTTTTGGCTGAATTCATCAGGTAAATCTTCACTTGATATGGATGGTATATCCCAGTCCACATCCAGATGGCAATACTTCAAAAATTCCTGGTCTTTGAGCCTCAATTCAAAGGGCAGCACAAAGGCTCCCTTGTCATCGATTTTGAAATCATCAATAAATGACATCAAAGATGTTTTTAAATTTTTTTTATAGCTAACATAATTGTTAATTAGTTAAAAAAGTATATAAATTAGCCAGTTTCAAATAAAAAGAATTTTACTGCCTTATTTCAATATTATCATCACTTTGAAATTTTTCAATGATTATGCCAAATACTAAAATATTTTAACTGTTTTTTTACATATAATTATAATATGACAGACCAAATGTTTATGGGTGCATCAACTAAACAAGGCTATGATATCGCTACCAAAAGTAGGGAAATTATCCGTGGCCTTATAGGTGATGAAATTAAGGATTTGAAACCTGCTGAAAAGGACATTGTAGAGCGTATTGTTCACTCAACAGCTGATCCGGAATATGCAAAATTAGTCCATATAAGCGATGACTTTGTTGACGTTGCAATGAAGTCATTAAAAAACAACGAAACAATATTGACTGACATCAACATGGTTAAATATGGAATAACACGATATGACGGTGAAGTGGAGTGCTACATCAAAAACGAGGAAGTTAAAAAAATAGCTAAAGAGCATCAAATCACAAGGGCAGCTGCTGCCATCAGGTATGCGAGCCAAAATGATTTTGAAGGAATTGTCGTTTCAGGCAATGCTCCGACTGCTGTATTTGAAGCAATGGACTTATACGAAAAAGGTGAAATAAATCTTAAGGCAATAGTGGGAGTTCCTGTTGGTTTTGTTGGAGCTGCCGATTCCAAAGAAGCCTTGAGAAATTCAAATATACCTAATGTCATCACTGAAGGACCTAAAGGTGGAACACCTATAGCAGTTGCTTGTGTAAACTCATTAATCCAACATTTATAAGTGATAAAATGACTGAAGAATTATTTAATGAATCTAAAAAATACTTCCCCGGAGGAGTTAATTCACCAGTTCGTGCATTCAAGCCTTATCCGTTTTTCGTTAAAAGTGCTGGTGGCTGTAAAATAACCGATACTGAAGAAAATACCTATATCGACCACTGTATGGCTTACGGTCCATTGATACTTGGACATGCAAATCCCAAAGTGGTGCGTGAAGTGTCAAATCAATTGACTATCGGTACTGCCTATGGAGCTCCAACCGAAAATGAAATCAAGCTTGCAAGTGAAGTTGTTGATAGAATTCCTTCTGCAGAAATGGTCAGATTTTGTAATAGCGGAACTGAAGCTACAATGAGCGCCATCAGATTGGCACGTGGATTTACAGGACGTGACAAAATCATCAAATTTGAAGGAGCATATCACGGAGCCCATGACTATGTATTGGTTAAAGGCGGATCAGGTGCAGCATGCCTGCCGGATTCTGCAGGAATTCCAACAGACACTACAAAAAACACATTGTCAGTTCCATTCAACGATGAGGAAGCCCTAACTGAATTGATTGAAAAGGAAGGCGAAAATGTAGCATGTTTAATAATGGAAGTTGTAATGGGCAATGTTGGATGTATTGAACCTAAGGCCGGATTTTTAGAGTTTGTTCGCAAGATTACTGAAGAAAACGATATAGTGTTAATATTTGATGAAGTCATCACTGGTTTTAGAGCTTCCAGAGGTGGCGCTCAACAATACTATGGAGTAACTCCTGATTTGACAACACTAGGTAAGATTGTTGGTGGAGGACTTCCAATGGGTGCTTTCTGTGGAAAAAGAGAAATTATGGAGTTAATAGCTCCTCAAGGACCAGTTTACCAGGCAGGTACCTTTAGCGGTAACCCGATTTCTGTCCAGGCAGGATTATCAACCATGTCACAGCTGGACGATAAATTCTATAAAGATTTAGAAAGAAAAGGCAATTTCCTAAGAGGAAACATAGAATCAATAATCGATGACGAGCAGTACAATATCCAATGCGTTGGACTCGCATCAATGTTCCAGATATATTTGAATCCTGCAGAAGTTTACAATTATGCTGATGCTCAAAAGTCTGATACTGAAAGATTTTTAAGATACTTTAGAGCTCTTTTAAAAGAAGGCGTGTTTATACCGCCTAGTCAATTTGAATGTAACTTTATTTCAAGTGCACACAGCATGGCAGATTTACAAGATACGTCCGATGCAATCGAAAATGCCCTGGCTGTTGCATTTAAAAAGAAAAATAAATTTTAAGGTGTTTAAATGGTAGATTACAAAGAACTTGCATCATATGCAGTTATTCTCATAATCGTTTTAATCGCCGCCCAACACCTGAACGTTGTTGTTTCAGGCAGTATGGAGCCAGTATTCTACAGGGGAGACATAGTTGTCATTGAAAAGGCAAATTTCCTGGGATTACATGAATTCAATTCAAGCGACGTTAAAGTGGGAGATATTGTAGTTTATGATGCTGCATGGTTTAACCAACCAGTCATTCACAGAATTATCGACATTAAAGATATTAATGGAACGACGATGTATGTAATAAAGGGTGACAACAACAATCGGACGGATCC
>NZ_CAJODJ010000070.1:0-9865 GCF_905233225.1 Methanobrevibacter sp. UBA212 | reverse complement strand
TATAGTGCTTCCTCCATTATTTATAAAAATACAGTAATTTACTGGAGTTTTTTCGTTATCTGAGTATATTGCACTTCCTTTATCTGATGCTGTATTGTTAATGAATATCAATTGAGAGATTGTTCCATCATTAAAACTTGCATAAAGTGCTCCGCCACATTCCGCCTGGTTTTTGATGAATGTGGAGTTGCCAATTCTGCTTTCTTTTGCAGTTATATGTATAGCCCCTCCATTTTTCGCATGATTTTGTAAAAATTCGGAGTTTCCGATAGTACTTTTTTTAGCGGCAAGATATATTGCCCCACCATTATTTACAGCACTATTTTCTAAAAAGGTTGAATATTCAACAGATTCCTGCTCATTATCAAGTGAAAATCCTCTCTCGTTGAAGTAAATTGCTCCACCATCATTGGTTGCAGTGTTTTTGATGAATGTTGAGTTAATCACCTTACCGTAATCATAATGCCAGAAAATTGCACCCCCATTGCTTGCAGTGTTGTTTGCAAAGGAGCTTGAATTTACGGTTCCGTAATTTGCATTCCAGTAGGCCGCTCCACCATTGGTTGCAGTGTTGTTTGCAAATTCACAATCAGATACTTCACCGTACCGGGCATTCCAATATACTGCCCCTCCATCCGGTGCATTATTGAATGTAAATTTACTGCTATCTACAACACCATCTGCAGCATTCCAGAAGACTGCTCCACCTTCACTGCCTGCATTGTTGTTTGCAAATTCACAATCGGATATTTTACCGTTCTTCTTATCCCAGTAGACTGCTCCACCATCTCCAGTAGCGGTATTGTATCTAAAGGTACAGTTTTCTACTGTAGCCTCAGTATCATGAACATATATTGCTCCACCTGAACCTGCACGGTTATTGGTGAATGTTGTGTTTGTAATTGTCATGTTTTTGCCTTGGAGGAATAAAGCACCTCCATATCCTGCAGCATTATCTTTAAATATTGAATCTTTTATTAATCCATTTTGTCCAACCATGTTATTGCTCCGTTTAGAGCCCCGGTGTTGTTTTCAAAGGTACAGTTGTCAATTACACCATCATGTCCGTTCCAGACAACAGGACCGTCGTATCCACCCACATCTTCATTGCCTCCATTTACAAGAATGAGATTTTTCAATGTTACTCTTTCACCGGATACTGTAAATATTAATGATTTGCCGAGGGCGTTTATGGTGTGTCCGTTACCGTCAATGGTTATATTTGTAGCCCTTATGGTAATTCCGCCGACGCTGTCAATGCCCTCTGTGAAGGTATAATCCCTGTCAAGGACAATAATGGAATTGTCAGCAGTAGCATATATTAAATCATTCAGCAAGTCAAACTCTCCTTTTTGAGTGAAATTAACAGTGTAATTAACGTTTTCATAACTTGCTGTTAAAAATGCAGGTTTGGAAAGCATATAAACATTGATTTGGATTTCACCATCATCACCGAAATCAATGCTTCCCTGACTGCTTGACATGTTGACACAACCCAATCTAATGCTTATATTTGATAATGTATAGTCGCTATTCTTAATGATTCTTTTATTGACATTGTCATATACGTTGTTTAGGGAAATGTTTGCATAGTCATGCATAAGTGTCATGTTTAAGAAATACCAAGTATTGACATCAAGATTAACTTTGGATAGACTGTTGAAATTGTCTGCAGTATTTCCTAACCAGTTGTAATCCAAATAGTATTCATGAGGTTGGCTTTCAGCATATATTTCATATTCTGATTTGGAATTGATAATAATATTGTTTATAACATTCAGTTTATTCAAGGCTTTTTTGGCATGGATGATTTTGTCAGCATCGTTTTGAATAAATAATGAACCGTTGATTTCCACATTTGAAGTTGAATTCAAAAGGATTAAGCTTTCGCCAGCGACGTTATTGACAAATGTGGCATTATTCAAAACACAATCGTCTGCGATGACTATGACTGAATTGTTCTGTGCGATATTATCAAGGAACTGGCAGCCATTGATAACACAATCACCGGCAATGTATAGAATTGAAGTATTCTGTGCAACATTATAAATGAATTGACAATCATTGAATTCACAATCGCTGTTGATTATGATATTTTCATGGTTTGCTTCAAATGTACAATTGTTAAATGTCACTTTCTGAGCGTTTATACTGTTTATCGGGATGTTACAATTGACAAAAATGATGTCATTGAATGTAACGTTGGCGGAAGGATTATTTATTTTGAATGCTGTACGGTTATTTCCATTTATTATGTGTCCATTACCGTTTATTGTCAGACTTTTATCAATTAAAATTCCTTCACTGCCAATGTGTGAATCTCTGGTTTCACTATATGAAAAATCATTCTCCAATGATAATGATTCTGTTGCTTGATTAATATTTGATTGAAGAGCAGTGAATATGTCAGGAGGTGTTTGATCAAATTTAAAGACATATGTATAATCCCTATACTTGAATTTTATTTCACCTTCATCAAATGCATAATTAGGTGTATATTCAAAAGAATTCTTGTTTAAGCCAATGTTTATTTTAGTTGTATTTATGGTACCTGTTGTTGTTTCAATAGTGAACTCTCTTAAAGGAACATTGAAAGTATCTTGAGAGGTTTGCTTGAATGTGAAATATCCAGTCACAATAGAAGGGGAATCCGCATTCTTAACATATTCAAATTTTAAATTTAATTCATTATCCATATAAATGACATCTTTTTCATCACCTTTTTGAATATCATGTCCATTTGGGAACCAACATTCATGGAACCCGGTAAAAGAGAATTGGTCAGTGTAAATGGAATCCCTTTGTAAAAAGATACAACTTATACAAATAGGACCATGCTCAGGAACATCAAAATAAGCAGAACAAAAATCAATATAAAGATCTTTACCGGTCTCTGCAGTGTTCTTATCGAAAACTGAATAATATATATTCGGACCATATTCGCAGAAGTAAACTGCACCTCCATAATCTTCAGCACTGTTTTCTACAAAAAGACAATCTTCTATAATATCCTCACCGTTCCCATTTGTAAATCCATATATTGCACCACCATCTTCATCAGCATTATTTTTGTAAAAAGTACAACTTCTTATTATTTCGTGACGAGCATTTGAGTAAATAGCTCCCCCATAATTTCCGTTATTACTTATAAAAGTCGAAGTGAGAACCTTATTATCTCTTACATATTGGTCTTTTGGAAATCCATCACATTCCATAAAATAAATGGCTCCCCCATAATCATCGGCTCTATTATTTTCAAAATAACTGTCTGTGATATAGGATCCTCTTGAATAATATACTATGGCCCCTCCATGGTCATCAGCGGCATTATTGGTGAATCTGCAATTTTCTATATATGCACCAGTAAATTCAACATATATTGCACCAGCGTCATCAGCATGGTTATTGTCAAAAGTACAATTAGTAATATATATTGAACCCTCATTGTCTTCTATACCTATACATCTTATTGCACCCCCACTGGTCCAGGAGACATCACCATTTTTAAAAGTAATGTTTTTCAATACCACACGTTTATCCTTAGCCAATACGATATCAAAGATCCTGTCTTTACGTTGTCCGTCAAGATAATGGCCTCTTCCATCAATTGTAATGCTTTTAGAAAATTCAACGGTGCCAGTATCCTTAAATGCATAATCATTATCCAAATAAATGGTAGAACCCTCTTCAGCACCGTTAATAAAATCCTGCAAATCTCTAAAGCTGCCTTCATCGGCACTTAATGTGTCTTCATCTGCAGCCGCTAGAATACTATTGTTTTCATCAATCTGTGTGTCTGTTGCCTTTAAAATGTCAACATCTTGTGTAATATCGTCTGTAACTTCACTGACTGCATTTGTATCATTTACATCACTTGCGGCAACCGTTGCCAAGGTGAATAAAGTGACAAATAAAATCGTGAAAATTACCAAAGCCTTGTTTTTCATGAATTTGATTCCTCATTTAGCTAAATTTTCATTACTTTAATATCTTTTGTTAATAAGTAATAAAATTTTTTCAAAAAATTGTTAAAAATGAGAAATAAATAAATAAAAAAAGATAGAGAATTTTAGGATTCTCTATTTTTTAACTTTTACAGTTCTTTTTACAGTGTCTTTTAGGTAAGTTACTTGGTATTTTACCTTTTTGCCCACTTTGAGTTTTTTGAGCACTGATTTTTTGATGGTTACTTTTGCCACTCCTTTTTTGTTGGTTTTAGCCTTGTATTTTTTGCCTTTGAACTTGAAGGTCACTTTTTTGTTTTTAAGTGCTTTTTTGCCTTCTTTTAATGTGGCTTTCAGTATGAGTTTTTTGGCTGATTTTTTGACTTTAACCTTCTTGAGGGTTAAGATCTGTTTTACGTTTACCTTGTTGGTCACTTTGATTCCTTTGTATTCGGCGGTTACTGTGTATGTTTTTGGAAGGTATGTTTTGGTGAATTT
This sequence comes from Methanobrevibacter sp. UBA212, assembly GCF_905233225.1. Taxonomy (NCBI): domain Archaea; kingdom Methanobacteriati; phylum Methanobacteriota; class Methanobacteria; order Methanobacteriales; family Methanobacteriaceae; genus Methanobrevibacter; species Methanobrevibacter sp. UBA212. Next base: position 5,423 of record NZ_CAJODJ010000070.1, on the reverse strand, counting down.
CAAGGTAATGTAACCATTCTTATCAGTTTTTAGTGTTTGTGCCTTACCGTTCACTGTCACTTTGACTGCAACGTTTAATCCGACAGGTTTACCGTCGTCACCTATTATGCAAAGTTTGTATGCATAGTTTTTGGCATAGTATATGTTCACATTTTTGTTTCCAGTGATTCTGGTTGTGATTTTAACGGTTTTAGTGACATTATCGTTGTTTAATGGGTTTACAGCTGTCACTGTGTGTGTTCCTATGGCCAGTTTGAGGTTTAGTATTGCAATACCTTCATCATTGGTTGTGGCATTGTATTGATTGCCGTTTATGATGAATATGACCTGTTTTTTAGCCATTGGATTTCCGTTTCCGTCAACGACTGTTACTTGATAGTCCACTCCACTGTTGAATCCTCTTGTCATGTCTTCTGCTTTTATGATTGCGGTGACATTTGCAATGCTGGTTTCCTTGGATTTTGTAGGATAATTTTTATCACCTGTGTATTCAAAGTCCACAGTACTGTCCAGAGGTATCAGCGGCATGCTTATAACTGCCTTACCATTTTCAACTGTTGCATTGTATTGTTTGCCGTCAACTATAACTGTAACGTTTCCTGTGGCATCTTCTGGGAATGTGAATGTTATTACAGTTTCGTTTGCAGTGTTTGTTGCGGTTATTTCCGGTTCGAAAGATTCATTTTTAAGCACACTAACTTTGACAGTGTCATTTATTGCGCTTGTATAGTTTTCTGTTTCACAGTATTTTACGGTTATTGTGTAATTTCCAACTTTAACGCCTGTGAATGTTATGGTATTTGTGCCCACATTTAGTGTTTCCTCTTTGGTTTGGTTTTCAACAGTTATATTGTATTTACCGTTAGTATCAGTGTTAATGGTAATGGATATGTTGTGTTTTCTGCTTTTACTGTTATTGTTGGTGTTGCTTTAAATATGCTTACTTTTATGGTGTTGTTTGTTGCGCTTGTGTAGTTTTCTGTTTCATCATAAGTCACGTTAATTGTGTATTCGTTTGCGGATAACTCAGTGAATGTTACTTCTTTGGTTACATTGGCAGTTAAGTTAATGATTTGCTCTTTGTTACCTATTTTAATAGTGTATTTTCCATATTTTCCATCAATATCACTGGTAACGTTTACAATCAAGTTTCCCGGATATGTTGTGTTTTCTGCTTTTACTGTTATTGTTGGTGTTACCTTTAGGATGTTTACTTTGACTGTGTTGTTTGTTGCGCTTGTGTAGTTTTCTGTTTCATCATAAGTCACATTAACTGTGTATTCTTTTGCTGCCAGTCCTGTGAATGTTACAGTTTCCGCAATGTTTGCTGTCAGGTTGAGTTCTATTTGCTGATCTGCGATTTTGACTATGTATCTGCCTGTTATATCGCTGGTAATGTTCACAATTATGTTTCCAGGATAGGTCACGTCATTTGTGACAACATTTATTATTGGAGTTAACTTGTTGACTGTGAATGTTTTTGTTTCATTGCTTGGAAGAATTGTATCGTTTCCAGCATTTGTTACTGTAATGGTGTATGTTCCTGCAGCCAAATCAGGGTTAAGTATTCTTTTATCGGTTATATTGATGAATACTGTTTCATTATCTTCATTTTTTATGATTACCTCAACTGTTGTAGGATTTACCACACTGAATTCAATTGTAACGTTTCCATAGTCAAATTCGTCTATATCCTCAATTATCACAGTGCCTTCCACATATGCTTTGTTTACGGTGATTTCTGCTGTTTCAAAATGGGCAGTGAGGGATGTTTGGGTTGCTTTAGGTATGTAAGACGCCTCTGCAATTCCGTTATCATCAAGTTTTGTATTGTCTGCAACATCAATGTTTTCATTTGTTAATGTTAATGTTATCTGCGGCAATTTGCAGGTTTGTCCAATAAGTATTCTGGAATTTACCTTATCATATAAGTTATTTAATGTGATATGTGCAATTCCATCAGCCATTGTCATGTTTAAAACATACCAGTTATTTATTTCCACATCCTCAGCTACATTTGCAAAATTTTGATTGAAATCGGTTATGTTGTTTCCCCACCAGTTGTAATCTGCATTTAAAGTGGTAGGGCTAAACCATGAGGTATCGTCATAATATATGCTATTTCCACTGTTATTTATGAAAACGCAGTAATTGACTGGGTTTGATATCTCTTCCAGGTATATTGCACTTCCGTTATCTGATGCGGTGTTGCTTATGAATACTAATTTTGAGATTGTTTCCTCTTCATTGCTTGAGTAAATTGCTCCACCTTTTGTGGCTTGGTTTTTGATGAATGCGGAGTTAACAATGCTGCTTTGTTTTGCGGCGAGATATATTGCGCCCCCATTATTTTCAGCACGGTTTTCCTGGAATGTTGAATTTTCAACTGTTTGCTCTTTGCTTTTGAGTATAAATCCTTCACGGAAGTAGATCGCTCCGCCGTCGTTGGCGGTATTTTTAATGAATACTGATTCGATAACATTTCCGTAATCGTAATCCCAAAAGATCGCTCCACCGTATCCGCCTGCGGTGTTGTTTTCAAAGTAGCTTGAGTCTACGGTTCCATAGTCATCATTCCAGTAGATTGCTCCGCCGTCCTCGGTTGCGGTGTTGTTTGCAAATTCACAATCGGACACTTTGCCGTACTCGTGATTCCAGTAGATTGCTCCACCTGATTTTGCTTTATTGAATGTGAAGTTGCTGGTGGTGACGATGCCTGTTATATAATTCCAGTAGATTGCTCCACCGCTTCTGCTTGCAGTGTTGTTTTCAAATAAGCTGTTGTGTATTTTTCCTTTTTCTCCATTAACGTAAACGGCAGCGCCGTTATTTGCATCGTTTTTTATGAATGCACAGTTATCGATGTGAATATATTTTTGATTTGCATAGACTGCTCCTCCATCAGATGCGGAATTGTCGATGAATTTTGAATTGGTTATTCCTCCACGGATTTCATCGAAGTAAATTGCACCTCCATAAAAGTTTGCTTGGTTATTGATGAAAGTGGAATTGTTTATGCTTCCCATAGGCCCTGTCCATGTTATCGCTCCACCGTTAATTGCCAAATTATTGGAAACGGTACAGTTTTCCATAGTCCCATAATTTCCGCTCCATTGGATAGGGCTTTTTTGGGATATTGGATCATATCCGTTTATCAGGTTTAAATTGATTAATTTAACGTTATTTCCCACTACGTTCAATAATTTGGATATTCCAAGACCATTGATGGTGTGTCCGTTACCATAAATGGTTAAACTGTCTTTGTTTATTATTATTCCGCCAATGCTGTCTATGCCGTCTGTGATTGTGTAGTCCTGAGTCAGGTTCAGGGTAAAGTTTTCGGCATTGTCAATTAATTCCTGTAACAAATCAAATTGCCCTTTTTCTGTTGTATTGGCGGTATAGTCAAATCCATAAATGACTGCAGTTAAATATGCAGGTTTTTTAATTGTTTTATAGGATACTGTGACGTTTCCATTTTTAATGATTGCATAATTGTTTACTACGAGGTCTTTTCCAATGAGTTCGACGGCCACATCAGCAAGGCTGCAATCTGTAACGGTTGCGATTGATTTTTCCCTGTCATCATATAAGTTGTTAAGTGATATTGTCGCCCTGTTGGATTTTAATGTAGTGTTCAGGAAGTACCAGTTATTTATTTGGGCATTCACTTTAGGGGTGCTGTTAAAGTTGTCTGCAGAGTTTCCCCACCAGTTGTAATCCAGATTGTTATTGTTATGTCTTTGAATGTATACGTCATAGGTGGATTTTGGGTTTGCGAAAATGCTGTCTTTAACGGTTAAGACATATGTTCCTGATTTTGCATAAATCATTTTGTCGACATCATTGTCAATGAAAGAACATCTGCTGATAAGCACGCTATCTGTAACAGACCCTCCATCGTTGTCAATAAATATTACTCCCTCCTCATTATAATAACCATGATTTGAGGAATAAAAAGTACAATTATTGAAAGTAACGCTTTTTGCATTTTTAATATTTGCAGCATAGTCCAATGCATTGACAAAATTGACGTTATTGAATGTTACGTCTGCAGTTTCTTCATCGATTATAAAAATTGAGGCATAATCAGCACCATCAATTGCATGGCCGTTACCGTTTATTATCAGGTCTTTTTTAATAGAGATGCCGTCTGCAAAATTCATATCATCTTTAGATTTGAATTTATAATCATTTTCCAAATTGAGCACGTTTCCGGTTTGGGCCATTATCTCATTAAGGTGGGTGAATGAATTACTGGTTATTGTGCTATTGCTTTCTGTGTTATTTTCCACTGTTCCAGGTGTTGTTTTAAGGTAAAATGCCGCATTTGATGCAGCGGAGTTATTTATAAATGCACTGTTGGTAAGATTACAGTTTGCACTTGAGAAATATGCTCCTCCAGCCACATAATCCGCTTCATTTCCAATAAATTCACAATTGTCGACAGCACAAGTTTCTGCGTCAATGTATAATCCTCCACCATTGCTTGCATAGTTATTTATAAATTTTGAATTTGTAATCACGGTTTTTGAATTGATGTAGCCCGCACCACCGTCATTTTTACTGTTACAATTTTCAAATGTTGATTTATCAATAATGTTTGCTGTGCTTTGGGTAGAATATAACTTAACAGCAGTAGATTTAATGTTTTCAAATTCACAACCGGAAATAAATGTTATCTTATTTGAGTTTATTGCCTCCCCTGTGTTTTCAAAAGTACAGTTTATAAAAGTAATCTGGTCATTGCCGGAAGAGATGCCTCTTATTGCAGTTTCCTTCACGTTTATAATATTTAAATTTTTGACTGTGATGTTTCTTCCGCCTGCAAAGTTAAAGATGCCGTTGACACCCTTACATCCGTCAATTGTATAGCCATTTCCGTTTATTGTAAGGTCTTTATCAACGGTAATCGCATTTCTATCGTCGAGGGAGGAGTAGAACTTATAATCATGAGTTAGATTTATCTCATTTGAGGCTTTTGATATCTCATGTTTCAGTAGGGTTAATGAATCATACTCTCCGGCATGGGTTATTTTAAGGGAGCTGATAAGTGCACCGTTATAAAAAATTGATACAGTACCTTCCTTACCATCCAATGCAGTATAATTAAACGGTGTTGAAATTATATTGGTGAATGTGATGTTTGTTGGATTTAGGTTACTGTCACCGAATTGGACTTGAAATGTTACAGGTTTTCCTTGAGGCATTTGTAAAAGAGTATCGTCGGATTTGAGAAACATGAGTTTTAATTCAACAGTATCGCCCAGCCTCACTTCTTTAGGTATTGTCGGGACATAAATATACCTGGAAAAAATTTGGCCATATATTCTCACTGTTTGGTATCCGGTAACAATAAACGGTTCATATCTGGTTTCATATCCGTATCCAGATCCAACAAATCTCTCAGGGATTTCATTAGA
>NZ_CAJODJ010000069.1:0-4887 GCF_905233225.1 Methanobrevibacter sp. UBA212 | reverse complement strand
GTTCTTTATCTGATCTCCGCTTCGAACAACCATATTGAATCCTGATAATCCGTCCTGATTGTATATCTCGTCACAGGCCGAATCTATAATGTTGGTTCCGGGATTGTCCGAAATTATAAATACCGTCTTATTTTTAGCATCACTTTCATGCAAGTCATTTGATTCGCCAACTGATAACTCATCATGCGAATCATCCTGTAAAGTCAGGTTACTATCGCTTTGGGCGAAGCTCACCTGAGCAAACAGGAAAAATGACAACAAAATAATTATGAAAAATAATTTTTTATGACTACACACATTAATCCCTCAAATTTTAAATTGCATATAGTATTATGTGATATGTTCATAATAAATATTATTAAAGTATTACTAATTGATTCATTTTTTACAAAAAAGTAATACTTTTTTGAAATCAACCTACCAAATATTTATTAAATCAAAAAATCAAAGTTATATTATTAAAAACTAGGGGATAATATGAAAGTAGGGAATGGTATTGTAAAGAAGTATTCTAGAGAGTATAACAGAACTTTGAAAAATGGTCAGAGGAAAAAATACACTACAGAACAGATTCAAATTACAGTGCCAAAAAATGAAGACATCTATGAAAACAAGGAAGAAGTTCTTATTATCCCTAATTCAGAAATTGAGGAATTCAAAAGTAGAGAGGAAGAAATTGAAGTATTGAGAATAGCGAATTATTTACATGTTGAGGAAGTGAAAGAATTGGAAAAACAGCTTGCAGGAAACAATAACAATAAACCATCTACTTTAGAATATGAAAAGGAAATTGAAGAGCTAAAGGCCACCATCAAACAGCAAAGCGCCGCTTTAAATGAAATGGAAAACAAGTATGAGGATTTGCATCAGGACAACCTCAACAGCCTAAAGCATGAAAACGAAAGCATCAAGGACAAGCACTCCAAGCTGATTGTTGAAAACGAAAACCTCAAAACCAAGTTCGTCAACATAAAAACCGAAAACGAAAACCTCAAAACAAAGTATTCAAGCATCAAGGAAGAAAACAAAAACCTAAAAACCAAATGTTCAAACCTGAAAGAGGAACATGCCTCAATCCGCGAAAGCTACAATAAGGTTTCAACAAAATACGACCATCTCAAACAGGAAAACCTCAACACAAAAACCAGCTATGCTGAAATCTATGAAATAAATGAAAGTTTAGAAAAAGATTATGATTCACTTTTAGGTGAATACAACGATTTGGTTGATAAATTCAATGATCTGCAGGACGAATTGTATAACATCAAGACTCATCAAACCCGTGATGACTATATCGCAAGCAAAGTTAAAGAATTTATGTTAAACAGATCCTAAAGGGATTCATAGTCATCCTGAAACTCAGGATTCCATCTTTTTAGGCTCGGAATGAAAAATGCGGTTATTCCGGTCGCTTGAGTTTCCGCAAGTCTAGGATTTTTTTCCATCATCTCTTTGGTTTTTCGAACAATCATCTCTTCTAAAGTTATGTCCGGTTCTGTATACTCACCATTCTGATAGCAGTCCTTACAAAATTCCGGATTCAAACTGCCGTCCTTATTGGTACCGTAGTCCTCTTTTACAATAGGCTGTCCGCAAGAATTACAAAATCCCATAAAAAAAACTCCTTTTAAAAAAAAATAGTTGTAAATTAGAATTAATCTAATTTACTCTTTGTCTTTTACTTCAATGTTTTCGTCTTCATCCATGGCAAGTCTCATGTTGTCAGGATCAGGGTCAAAGTGTTCAAGGAAGTCCTGTGCAGCTCTTCTTACATCTCTTGAACCGATAATGTATCTGCCTGCAATAATGATGTTTGCGCCTTTCTGGATAGCTTCTTCAACATTGTTAGGTTTGATTCCACCGGCAACAGCGATAAGACCTTTATTGCCTAGTGTTTTCTTGATATCCTTAATATTACCCCATTCGGTCATGTCACTTACGTCTTCACCATGTTCGGCTCTGTATGATTCCATATCAACATTTCTGTGTAATAAAACGATATCCGGTTTTAAATCATCAGGAAGCTGTGCTAATTTTTCTTCAAATCCTTTGACGTTCATCATATCAAGGATGGAATAGATACCTTGCTTTTGGGTTTCGTGAATTGCTTTTGCAATTGATTCGATGGTACCGAGACCGGAAATAGCCACTGCATCAGCGGTTTCGTCTGCTGCCATTTTAACTTCCACACGACCGACATCCAAAGTCTTCAAATCGGCAATGATGAATGCGTCAGGGCGTAAAGCACGGATTTTGCCAATGATTCCAACACCGAACTTTTTGACAAGTGGAGTACCTGCTTCAAGAAGGATCCTGTCGTTGTCAGGCAAGTCTGCGATGATTCTTTCCATTGCAGATTCATTGTCAAGGTCAAGTGCAACCTGCAGGTATGGTGGTGACCAAAGTTTTTTGACTTTGAATCCCATGATTGGGTGAGTTCCACGGTCTTTTTCTGCAAGCACTTTTTCGATGTCAGGATAGCCTTCCATAGCTCTTCTGATTGCGAGTTTGGTTGCTCCGTAGTTGTACTGATAGATTTTTCTGAAATCCTTTGCGGAAGGGTCGATGAATACGCTGACATTGATTACGATATCTTCAACAATGTCTTTTGGAATGTATCCGTCTTCCACTGCATCAGCAACTGCTCTTGCAACGGCGGTTTGTGCAGGTCCGAAAATTTTACTTGCATCGTCTAAATCTCCGACAGTTACTTTAGGAATGATTAAAGTAGCCGGTTTGGTCATTAAGTTAGGTCTAATTACACTGGTTAAAGGAGTGTGGCCTACAGAAAGATTTGATAAACCATTAGCGAAAGCTTGACCAACTGGTCCTTGTTTATCACCGATTAATAAATCAATGTGTGCTAATTCAGGGCCGTCTCCAATAAGAGCTTCTCCTATATTATACATTGGGTCCATTAAATTTCCTCCATATTATACTATAACTTTTATTTTTAATAAACTATTGGAAGTTAATCCTTTTTGATATATCCTTTGGCAAAGGCAATTTTCTGAAAGGTTTTCCTTCACATTTAGCATTAATCTCATCAATTAACTCATCGACTGTCATGTCGACTTTTTCACCGGTTTCACGTACAGTCACCTGGAATCTGCCGGTTTCAGCTTCCTTGTCTCCAACGACGAAAATGTATGGAATCCATTCTTTCGCTGCGTTTCTTATTTTCTTGCCGACGCTTTCATCCCTGTCGTCAATGTCAACACGGATGTTTGCGGAGTTGATTTTTGCATAGAGCTCTTCTGCAAATTCCTTGTGGTTTTCACCGACTGTCAGTATTCTTGCCTGAATAGGGCTCAGCCAGGTTGGAAGCATTGGTGCGCGTTCGTTGATTTCAAGGGCAGTCTTTTCAAGCATTGCGCATAACACCCTTTCGATACTTCCGGTAGGGGATGTGTGCAGGATTGTAGGGTTGTGCTGCTCGCCGTCTTCACCGAGATAGGTTATGTCAAACCTTTTACCGCTTTCAACATCGATTTGGACAGTAGGGTTTTCAATAGGCCTTCCCAATGCGTCGATGTTTGCAAGGTCGATTTTGCATACCCAGTAATGGTGCCTTTCAGGTAAGATTTCCAATAGAATCGGTTTTTTGAACTTGCCGGCAATCTCATACATCCACTGCTCGTTTTCATCAAAGAAGTCCTGGGTTGCCCTGAATATGACTTCAAAGTCCAGGTTCAGGTCCACACCGGTCTGCATACACATGTCAGTCTGTTGGGAGAATTCTTCCAAGGATGCCTGAACGTCGGTACAGAATGAGTGGCAATCAGGCATTGTGAATGCCCTTAATCTTTTAAGTCCGACAACTTCACCTTTTTTCTCATAACGGAAACTGTATCTGGTCAGTTCAAAGATCTTTGCAGGGAAGTTTTTCCAGGTGAGGTATGAATCGGACATCAGTCTGAATGCACCGAAACAGGCCGCAAACCTGAGCATCAGTTTCTTTTTGGTGTCGGTTCTGTATTGCCTTTCGCCGAACTTGTATGCGTGCTCATAGATTGCCTGGTTGTCCAGATCATAAAAGATTGGAGTTTCAACAGGCATTGCACCACGCTCAACAGTCAAATCATAAACGTAATCTGCAAGAAGGTCTCTTATGAGTTTTCCTTTAGGGTACCATCTGAGGTTACCGACATCGGATGCAGGCTCATAGTCACAGATTTCCTTTTCCCTCATAAGCTTGACGTGTGGAGGTTCCCCTTCGTCAGACGCTCCGCATCCGAGCTCATAGTCAACCAATTGCTTGAAGGCACGGTTTGTGAATTCAAAGTCATCGATTTGAGTGATCTTGTCTCCTTCAAGAATTTGCCATTTGGAAGGTTTCCTTTCAACCTTTTCCTCTTCAGCTTCGGCTGTGATTGTTCTTGAAAGCTCACTTAAAGGATGTCCCTTACAGGAGATTTCAAACGCCTTGTACCATCCGAAAGGCACTCTCTTTACAGTCAAGTTTTCAGCCAAAAGAGCCTCTTCTGCATCTTTCAAAATTTGAACGGCAACTTTTGGAGATCCTAATGATGAAGACAGGTGAGCATATGGATATAACACTATGTTTTCTGCCTTAACCTGATCATTAGTTTTTATGACTTCTTTAACTAGATTTTTAACGATACCTTCTGGATTATCTTCGTCATCTTTTTCAACAGCTGTAAATACTACTAAAGAATCATCAAAGGAGCCTTCTTTTTTGGCTTCTTCAATATCTTCGGCTACAGGTGTCTCTTTTTTCACATTGTAGTTTAAATAATCAGAATGAATAAGAAGTATTCTCATTTAATCACCATATATTAGTGATTAAATTTTTGATTTTAATATTATATAAAAATAGTTAATTGGAAATCTGCAGTGTTGATGAATTTCATGGAGAGTGACTTC
>NZ_CAJODJ010000068.1:5349-8367 GCF_905233225.1 Methanobrevibacter sp. UBA212 | reverse complement strand
CCGACCTTAAAGAGGTCGGAGTATTCTTTCACTATTATAGATAAATCAAGTAAAGTAATAGTAGCAATGTTAACCATTAGAATTATAATTTAAACAAATTGTATCAAAGAAAATATTGGTGTTCAAATAACTATTTCAAACTAGCTGACAATCCTGCCAAATATCCTGTTGAAAAAGCAATTTTCAAATTATATCCTCCTGTTGGACCGTACAAGTCCAAAACTTCACCAGCGAAATACAAATTTGGAATCACGGTTGACTCCATCGTTTTTGAATTGACATTGCCAAGATCAATGCCGCCAATAGTCACCTTGGCCAAATCCCCATTAAAATCAGTTATTTGGAAAGTAAACCTTTTCAAGTTTTCAATTAACCTATTTTTGGATTTTTTATTAATTCTAGACAGCTGCTCATCACCGTCAAGACCACATCTATCCAAATAATACGCAATGAAACTGTTGGTCAAAAACTGCTTTAAATAATTCTTTATATAGGTCTTGCCCTTTGCCTGAAAATCATTCGTAAATTTATCAAGCAATTCCTCACGTGAAAGGTCAGGACATAAGTCCACGGCAATTTCCAAGTCAACATCCGGTTTTCCAACTAATAAGTTATAACTTATACCTTCCGAGATTTCATTGCTCAGGTTGATTATCCCAGGACCTGTCAGGCCCACATGAGAAACCAAGACATTTCCGCGAACCTTGGATTTCTTATAACTTATAACAACATCATTAAGTGTCACACCGGCGATGTCTGATAAATCCTCACGTGTAACCAAAGGAGACAGACCGTATTTGACGTCTGTAATCGGCTGTGAGGTTAAAGAATAGTTATCAGGACTGCATCCGGTCTGCGGATATGTCACACCTCCTGTGGCTATGATAATCCTGTCCGCCTTAATGCAGTCATTGATGACAAAGTCCTCTGAAATTGTTTTAACTTCAAAGTTATAACTTATAACCACATCTTCCAACTTATCACTTAGACCTTTTAAGATATCACTTGCCCTTTCGGTTTCGGGAAACATCCTGTTGTCATCCTCCTCGATAAAACCAAAATCAAAAAGAGAAAACAGGTCATCATTGGTAAATGTGTAAAAAGAGTGCTTTAAAAAATTCTTGTTGTTAAAAAAAGTTAATAGCTGTTTTATTGGCTTGTTGTTGGTAATGTTGCATCTTCCGCCGCCGGTCATCAATAGCTTGCGACCTAAAGACGGGTTTTTCTCAAGCAATATTACGCGTGAAGTCCCGCTTGCGGCAATTGCTGCCATGATTCCTGCAGGACCTCCGCCAATAATAGCTATATCGTATTCTTTCATGCTTAAGGAGTTAATCTGTGTCTGTCTCTTGGGAAGAGTACACACTCACGGATGTTTTCAGAACCGGTAAGCACCATGGTCAATCTGTCGGCACCTACACCCCATCCTGCATGTGGAGGCATACCGTATTCGAACGCTTTCAAGTAGCTTCCAAATCCTGCAGGGTTCAATCCTCTTTCCTCGATTTGTTTTACAAGTAAATCATACTGGTGTACACGTGTAGCACCTGAAGATAATTCCAGGTTGGCATACATTAAATCGAATGCGTGGGAGTATTGCTCTTCGCCTTCAACAGGCATTACATAGAACGGTTTGATTTCTGAAGGCCATCTGGTTAAGAAATAAAATCCTCCCATGGTGTCTCCTAAAGCCTTTTCAGCTTCACGGGACAAGTCTTCTCCCCATTCCATTGCAACGTCTTTTGAGTTTACGATGTCAACGGCTTCGTCATAGGTTACATGAGGGAAGTCTCCTTTAGGAACTTCAAGTTCATGGCCTAACACTGCCAATTCGTCAGCGCAGTTTTCGTTGACGTCTTTCAAGACGTTGATGAGCATGTCATTCAATATTTTCATTACATCTTCATCATCAGCAAATGAAGCTTCCGCATCGATGGAAACGGCTTCGTTCAAGTGTCTTAAGGTATCATGCTCTTCTGCTCTGAAAATCTGACCGATTTCAAATACCTTATCCATTCCGGCAGCCATCATCATCTGTTTGTACAGTTGTGGGGATTGGCCTAAGAATGCTTCTTTTTCAAAGTAAGTGATTGGGAATAATTCTGTTCCTCCTTCTGTAGCGGATGCGACGAGTTTAGGAGTGTTGATTTCATAAAATCCATTATCATAGAAGTAATCTCTTATGGTATGGAACATTTGACCTTTGATTTTGAAGATTGCAGAAACGTTTTCCTTTCTGATATCCAAGAATCTTGAATCTAATCTTGTATCTATTCCTGCTTTTACTTTTTCTGTTGGATCCATTGGTAAAGGCTGGTTAGCCAAGTTCAATACTTTGACTTCTTTAGGAATGATTTCAACACCGTTTGGTGCTTTTCCAGCTTCCTGTACTAAACCTTTGATTGCTACAACGGACTCTTTTCTGAATTCTCTTAACTCTTCCATTATTTTTTCGTCTACTTTTTTGCTTGGAGCAGTTACCTGAACTCTGCCGGTGACATCACGAATGATGACAAACATGATTCCACCGAAATCACGGATTTCGTGCACCCAACCCATGATTGTGATGTCTTCTCCTGCTATTTCAGGATTACATTCACTAGCGTAGTTGGTTCTTCTCCAATCGTTTAATAAACCTTGCAAATTATTCACCTCGAGGTTTGTAAAAATAATTTAATTAAATTATTAAAAAATTTAAAAATAAGTGTTGCCTTAGTTTATAGGCAAAAACTATAAACTACGTCCAATAAGGCAACTGTTTATTACCTGATTACTTTCTTGTATAGAAAGTGGCGAATATGAAAAATCATATTCTAATATAAAATAGAATAACATAATATATAAAGTTAACTAAACTATTCAAAAACAGGTTATTTTTAAAAATAAAGATATAATTAAATTTTAAATATAAAAAATAGCGTTGTCTAAGTTTAATAGAAAAATCTATTAAACTACACCCAATTAGACAACTGTTTATTACCTGATTTCTTTCTTGTATAGAAAGTGGCGAATATGAAA
>NZ_CAJODJ010000068.1:0-5246 GCF_905233225.1 Methanobrevibacter sp. UBA212 | reverse complement strand
AAAAGAATTAAATAAGGCTGGGAAGAGTTACGCAAAACTTCCAGTGGGTGTACTTTGAAAAATCAAGAACCAACCTTACAAAATTCATCAGTCATAAGAGATTACCCTATCAGCCATGGTAATGGTTATAGATTACAATGACATCAAGCATAATCAATACAATGTCAAGTATCATCAGAATACCTAAAATGAATCCCTCACCTCCAATACAAGAGGAAACAATAGACATACATAACTACATTTCCAATCAGGCAATTAAGTTATTAATTCATCTATTGAATAAAATATATTAAAATCAATGATATTTAAATAATGTAGAATCTTTTTTATCAAAATTAAAGTTATTTAATAAAGTTATAAGGGAATTAAAAAATTGTAATGAAAATAAAAAAAGCGGATAAGATATCAGAACTTATCCTTATCCAATGTTTTGACAACCTTGGCAGGTACGCCAACGGCAACCTCATAGTCACCGACATCCTTTGTGACAATAGCCCCAGCACCGACAATAGCATACTCACCGATTGTAACACCGGGAAGGATGCTTGCTCCGGCACCAATCCAGGCTCCCTTTTTGATATGGATCGGTTTGCAGGTTAGAACTTGCCTGTCATACTCGTCATGGTTGTTTGAGAGAAGCTGAACGTTTGCCGCCATCATGACATCGTCTTCCACTGTTATTCCGCCACGGGCCATCAGCAATGAGTTGGAGTTGATAAAAACATTATTGCCCACTTTCAAACGGTCAAATGCCGCACCGGCAATAGGAGCTATGATTTGACTGTTTTCACCTAAATTATCGCCCAACAACTCTTTTAAAAGATTGTTGTACTCATCAGTGTTTGGCAATGTATGATTGAGTTTGAAGACTATCTCTGCCATTTCCCCGGCCTTGATCATTTCCTCTTCTTTCATCTCGCGCATGTCTACCCTTTCAAAATCCATCTAATCATCCCTTAATCTTGTCTTGAATGAATTTGCATGAGCAAAGAATCCCTCGTATTCAGCAATAGGAACTGAAGTCTTGGACAACTCTTTTAACCCGTCTTTTGTTAATCTTTGAACTGTTGGCTTTTTAATGAAGGCTTCGGTTGAAAGACCGGAATACATCTTTGCACCTCCTCCTGTCGGAAGCACGTGGTTTGTTCCTGATCCGTAATCACCGGCAGCAACAGGCGAATATTGGCCTAAAAATATTGAACCGGCATTGTTGATGTGTGATAAAGTTTCATCATCGTCTTTAGTGGATATGATTAAATGTTCAGGAGCATATTCATTTGTAACATGAATTGCTTCTTCAAATGTATCAGTGATAATGATTTTTCCACTTTTAGACAATGACTCCTCGATAATTTCACACCTAGGCGCAACCACGGTCAGTTCCTTTACGAATTCATCAGTCTTTAGGGCCAAATCCTCACTGTCAGTTACCAGAAAGCATGAAGCGTTAGGGTCATGCTCGGCCTGTGCCAGTATGTCTGTTGCAAGAAACTCTGGGTTTGCGGTTTCATCAGCAAGAATCAGCACTTCAGAGGGTCCTGCCGGAAACTCAATATCTACTTGACCATAAACCAGTTTCTTTGCAGCGGTAACGAATATATTTCCCGGACCCACAATCTTTTCTACCCGAGGCACTGATTCGGTTCCATATGCAAGTGCGGCGATTGCCTGTGCACCGCCGACCTTATAGATTTCATCAGCCCCCGCAATATCGGCCGCAACAAGAATAGCATCCAGAATCTTACCATCCTTCTGTGGTGGTGTTACGCAAACCACCTTTTCGACTCCAGCGATTTTTGCAGGTATTACAGTCATCAGTATTGATGATGGATAGGCTGCCCTGCCCCCCGGTATGTAGCATCCGGCTGAATTGATTGGCCTTACAATCTGACCTGCAACAACTCCAGGTGTCACTTCAATATTCCACTCATCGGGAATCTGTTTTTTGTGGAATTTCTCAATGTTTGAAGCGGCATTTTTAAGAGCGGTCAATAATTCACTGTCCAGTGTCCCGTAGGCTTCGGCAATTTCATCTTTGGATACTTTCAAATTTTCTATTGTAACACCGTCGAATTTTTCAGTATACTCACCGACAGCCTTATCACCGTTTACACGGACATTTTCAAGAATCTCGGATACGGTGCCCAGGACATTGTTAACGTCCTGCTCTGACCTTTTCACGGTTTCAGCCAAATCAATGTCTGAGTATTTAAGTATATCCATATTAACACTACCTCAGGATGGCTCCGGTGTCGGCTGAGTGGACAAGTTTCTGATACAGTGCCAGCCATCCGGTAACATCACTTTCAGGGTGTTTTACATCCTTTAACCTGGATTGGATTTCCTCATCTGTCAGCTCAACGTTTATCAGTCTGTTTTCAATGTCGATTTCAATGATGTCCCCGTTTTGAATGGCTGCAATCGGGCCGTCCTCACGTGCTTCAGGAGATACGTGGCCTATGCATGGTCCCCGTGTTCCGCCGGAAAACCTGCCGTCGGTTATAAGTCCCACGTCCTTGATGTTCATGCCGGCAAGGGCGGAAGTTGGATTGAGCATTTCACGCATTCCAGGTCCGCCTTTAGGTCCCTCATAACGGATTACTACAATGTCACCTTCCTCGATTTCATGGTCAAATATTGCTTTTGTAACATCCTCTTCTGAGTCATATACCTTTGCAGGTCCCTTAAGATGCATGAGGTGGTCTGCCACTGCACCTTTTTTAACGACACTGCCGTTAGGTGCGAGATTACCTTTAAGTATTGCGATTCCACCGTCCTCATGAACAGGATTGTCCAATGTATGGATGACATCAGTGTTTCTGTTTTCAACGCTTTTGAGGTTTTCAGCGATTGTCTTGCCGGTGACTGTCATCTGATTGGTGTCAATCTTATCACCTAAAGTCTTAAGAACCGCCTGGATACCACCGGCAAGGTGCAGATCCATCATTGAATCCTCACCGGCAGGTGAAATCAGTGCAATGTGAGGCACTTTCCTTGATATCTCATCGAATAGTTCCAAATCAACATCCACACCCTCGACTTCACTTGCAAGTGCAGGAATGTGGAGTGCAGTGTTTGATGAACCGCCCAGTGCCATGTCAACCGCTATGGCATTGTTGAATGATTCCTGAGTCATGATGTCGGATGGTTTGATGTCCTCTTCAACAAGTTTAATAATCTGTTTTCCGGACTCATAAGCAATCTGATTGTTTTCCTCTGTTCTTGCATGGGTTGTTGCACAGCTTGGAAGGGACAATCCCATAGTCTCAGCAATACAGGCCATGGTATTGGCTGTAAATAAACCGGAACAGCTTCCAGCCCCCGGACAGGCACATCTTTCAAGTTCCATAACTTCCTCTTCGCTCATCTTACCTGCGGAGTATGCGCCGACAGCTTCAAATACTGTAATCAAATCAGCCGGCTTGCCTTTGTATTCACCTGACTGCATTGGTCCGCCAGTAACAACAATGGACGGTACGTTGACACGTGCCGCACCCATAATCATTCCCGGAACCACCTTGTCACAGCTTGGAATCAATACCAGACCGTCAAATGCATGGCCATTAGTCATTGACTCAACTGTAGCGGCGATTATTTCCCTTGAAGGAAGGGAGTACTTCATTCCCTCATGGTTCATGCTGATACCGTCACAAACCGCCATGGTGTCGAATTCGAATGGTATACCGCCGGCGGCTATGATACCGTCCTTGACGAATTCCACCAGTTCCCTGAGGTGAATGTGACCTGGTACAATGTCTGTAAAACTGTTTGCTATACCGATGAACGGCTTTTTGAAATCCTCATCATCAAGCCCACAGGCCCTTAAAAGGGATCTGTGCGGTGCTCTTTGAATTCCTTTTTTAACATTATCACTTTTCATTTAATCACACAATATAATCTAATCATTATTATATATTTCACTAATAACTTTTAAAATGTTTGAATCCTATTAACTTGCGGATAATGCTGAAAATATAGTGATGAATCAATATTTTGAAAAATAGCATTGATTAAAATAATAGTTAACGATAGACAATATCGAAATTTTAATCATTAAATGAATTAAATCAATGTTTGAAAAAAAGCAAAAAAATAAAATTATGGGAAAGTTAATTCCCATTCTAATTTTTCCTTCTTAATGTTATACCGCAAACAGCCAACAGCGCTAAAAGAACAATTACTATCGGATTACCGGTAGCATGCATTTTTGATTTAGGCGGATTATTAACCGGACTTCCCTTATCGGAAGGACTATCAGTTCCGCTGTCGTCATCATCATCCGCCGGAACAGGTGAATTTCCACCGTCATCCTCTTCAACCACAATGATTTCAGTATCATTGTTATTGGTTTGATTAGGATCATAAGTGGAACTGTTGACGACAACAATGTTTGCAATCCTGCCGTTTGAAATCAGTACTCTTGTAGTGAGTTCCAATGTAGCGCTCTGACCTTTGGTCAAGTTGCCGATTTTCCAGACATTGCCCTCGAATGACCCCTTACTTCCAACTGCTTTGGTTAGATGCAATCCTTCAGGCAATTGTTCGGTGACTACAACATCAAATGCAGTGTCCGGTCCATTGTTAGTGACTTTAATTGTCCATACAATCAAATCACCTTTCTTAGGTTTAGGATTGGAAACTGTTTTTGTAATTGATATGTCCGCTTCAGGGTCAACGCTGATTGTTTCATTGTCCTCATTATTGGTTTCATTAGGGTCGTATGTTTTATTGGATGATACGACTGCAATATTTGTAATATTGACGTTTGTAACATCAACACGTGTTTTGAAGCTAATGTTTACTGTTTCCCCCTTAGCTATCTTATCAATTAACTTGTAAATACGATTATTGTTTCTTGATACATCACCGCTGATGAATGTCAATCCGTTCGGCAGCACATCTTCAATTAAAACTTCTTTTGCATTATCAGGACCGTTATTGGTAACACTTATTGTCCAGACAATCACATCTCCCTTGCGAGGGGTTGAATTGCTTACTGTTTTAACAATGACCAGGTCGGATATTGGTGGAACCTCAATGGTTTCATTGTCCTCGTTATTGGTCTCATTAGGGTCGTAAGTGTCACTGGTAACATTAGCAATGTTAGTAATGTCGGCGTCACTTACCTCAACAACGGTTTCAAAGGCGAATGTCTGATTCTTGCCGGCTTCAAGAAGAGCAATAGTGAATGAAACATTACTGCCTCCATTTACTAATCTGATGCCATTTGGCAAGTTATCACTAAC
>NZ_CAJODJ010000067.1:0-6152 GCF_905233225.1 Methanobrevibacter sp. UBA212 | reverse complement strand
AGAGCTGACTGAACTGATTCACAGGCAAAAGCCGGATGCCCTTACATTCACAACTCCGTCAAGAATAAGGCAATACCTTGAATATGACAGGTTTGCAGAAGAATTATCCACATTTTCATATATTGCAGTCGGCGGTGAAATATTGCCTCAGGACGTTGTGTCAAAAATCTTGGATAATGCAGATACTGACATATTCAACATTTACGGGCCGACAGAAACCACAGTAACCTGTAACTCAATAAACATTACCAGTCCGGACAATATCACTGTAGGAAAAGCATTGCATAACTACGTTACTGATGTTCGCGATATAGATGGCAAACTGCTGCCTGATGGTATAATAGGCGAGTTATACATTGGTGGTGTTGGTGTAAGTAGGGGATACCATAATCTTGATGATAAGACCGAAGAGGTATTCGTTACCATTAACGACATTCCGTACTATAAGAGTGGAGATTATGCAATTGAGCTTCCAAATGGCGAAATCGACGTCAAGGGAAGAATCGATAATCAAATCAAATTAAGAGGTTTGAGAATTGAGATTGGGGAAATTGAAGCAAATATCGCTAAATTCCCACATATCAGGCAAAACGTTGTTGTAATCAAGGAAATCAACAACAACGAACACTTATGTGCTTATTTCACTGCAGACGAGGAAATAGACACTGATGATTTAAAAGAGTACTTGACCCAATATTTAACCCGTTATATGGTTCCTACAGTATTCATGCAAATTGATGAAATGCCGATGACTCCAAATGGCAAAACGGATATAAATCAATTGCCTGAACCAAAATTAAAATTGGAGTATGTTGCACCTGAAAATGAATTGGAACAATTAATTTGTGCAGTATTTTCATCCACCTTGGGTATTGAAACTGTTGGTGCCGAAGATAATTTCTTTGAAATTGGAGGAACTTCACTTGTAGCATCCAAAATCATTTTAGAATTGCTTAAACGTGATTATACTGTAAAATATGATGATGTATTCTCCAATCAGACACCTAGACAACTTGCAAGATTCCTCTCTGGTGAACATGAGGTCAGGGATGGCGACTATGACATAGCCGATGACTATGACTATTCACAAATAAACAATCTCTTAAGTGAAAATACACTTGAAAACTTCTATAATGGTGAAAAACAGGAGATTGGCAACCTATTGCTGACTGGAGTCACAGGTTATCTTGGAATTCATGTTTTATATGATTATATTAAAAATGAAAAGGGTACAGTTTATTGCATGCTGAGAAAAGGAGGATTTGATTCTTGCAAAGACCGTTTAGCTGATCTATTTGATTACTACTTCGATGGGGAATTGACAGACTTGATTGGATCTAGAATCATTTTATCTGAAGGCGACATTACTGAGCTTGATGACTTTAAAAAACTTGAAAATTATCCAATTGATACATTGATAAATTGTGCGGCTATTGTAAAACACTATACTGCAGATGACTATATCTTTAAGGTAAATGTTGATGGTGTAATCAATGGAATTAAATATGCTCAGGCAAATGATGTTAGATATGTTCAGATATCGACCACAAGTGTGCTTTCATATCCTGTTGACATGGAATCTGCTCGTGATGTTCAATTGGATGAAAGAACATTATACTACAGGCAGGACTTGAGCAATAAATATGTCAACAGTAAATTTTTAGCCGAAAGAATGTTATTGGAGGCTGCAGTTGATGGTTTGGATGTGAAAATAATCAGAGTCGGAAACCTTATGGGTCGTTATAGGGACGGTCTCTTCCAGAAAAACTATGATACTAATGCATTTTTAGCCAATATCAAATCTATCAAGAATATTCAGGCCATATCCACTTCAATGTATGGTGAAGCTGAAGAAATGAGTCCTATCGACTGCACTGCAAAGGCCATAATTGCATTGTCTAAAACTCCGCAAAAATGCAGGGTATTCAACTGTCAAAACAATAATGATTTGTTGAATAGTGATATAATCAATGTATTGAATTCATTTGGTTATGGCATCCTGGAAGTCGATGACGATGAATTTATGAGGATATGTAGGGAAAATATGGACGAAAACATACAGGGATTAATCACTTCCGACATGTCTATAGCTGATGAAGGGGCGGATGAGGAAGATGATTATGAATACGATTTAAAAACAGACCAGACCGTTGAAATTCTTGAATCATTAGGCTTTGAATGGGTAAAACCGGATACCGATTATCTTACAAGGGTTATTGGTTATCTGAATGATTTGGGATTTTTCAATTAAAAATAGGCTATTTTCCAAGTAAAGAGTAATAGGAATCAGATGATTCCCTTTACCTTCTTTTTTTCATTATAATTCTTTTAATTTGTCCTTGATTTGTTCAAGTATTGCCTGATGCATTCTTTTTGTAAATTCTCCTCGGTCATTCTGATTCAATACATCAAGGTATCCTTGTGAAACCAGATTGAATGCAAATGGGCTTGGAATTACTGTATTGATGGTTTTTATTTCCATCTCTCCCGAATCAATCATATTTATGACTTTCAATGCGTTCTTGATGTCCATGTAGTCTTCCATGGCTTCTCTTCTGGCCTCCTTCAATATTGAAAAATTGTCATCCATGTCCTGCACATACTTAAGCAGTATTTTGCCTCGCACCTGCTGGCGGCCAACGGACTTTGATTCGCCTTTATATCTTCGCAATGTCATCAGTGACCTTCCGGCGCAATGTCTGAATCTTGATGCCAATGTTTCCGTCTTGTTGAGGGAATTTGTCAGAATCTGCTCAAAGTTTTCGGGGTTCAGTTCCCTGAATGATTCCAAACCTCCTATTGTGCCGTCCGAGCTCAGGTAAAATCCGTTGTCGGATATGGATATTGTGACATTCGTATTGTATCTTCGGGCAACCACATAGGCGACCGCACGTGACAGAGCGTCATTGACCTTTCTGCCGAATAGGGAATGGAATATCACGAATTTTCTTCCTCCAAATCCTTTGTAGTATTCTATGAGCAGGCAGCGGTTTGAAGGAATCTTTGCATATTTGTACTGTTCAATGAAGTATTCATAGATTGAATTGGCAGCAAAATCATCAACATAGAGGTAATCATAGATGAATTCCATTATCTCCTCTTTGCTTCTCCTGTACTCAAATCTGGCTTCCATGAATGACCTGAACTTCTGTATGTCCATTGCAAGGTCAAATGATAATGGAAGCTGTTGTGAAAACCATGAAGGTATTGTCGGAGGTCCGCTTGCCGGAGTCACGTTGATGGTCATTCCCTTGCCGTAGTTGAACCGGTATGTTCGCCCTCCAAGCACGAAGGTGTCTCCCTTTTTGAGCCTTTCCATAAAGGACTCTTCTATCTTTCCGACGGTTTCGCCGTCGCATTTGACAAGCACTCCTGATGAATCTGGTATTGTTCCGATGTTTGTTGAATAAAGCATTCTTGCCAGCTTTCCACGCTTTCCAAAGGTATTTTCCTTATAGTCAATCCAGATTTTGGCATAGACATACCTTTCTTCAAGCTCTTCGTATTCTCCGCCGAGATAGCTTAGGACGTCCTCGTAATCGTCTCTGGTGAGGTCCTTATAGCAGTAGCTCTTTCGTATCACGTCGTATGCATAGTCGATGTCCCATGGATTTTCAATGCTCATCCCATAGATGTGCTGCGCAAGGACATCCAGACAGTTTGAAGGTATTGTAATCCTGTCAATCTTTCCTTCCTTGGCATTTTTAAGCAAAACTGAGCATTCCACCAAATCATCACGGTCGGTGACTATGATTCTTCCCTTGGATTTTTCATGTAGTCTGTGTCCGCTTCTTCCTATTCTCTGCAATGCTCTTGCAACGGATTTTGGGGAGTTGATTAAAACGACAAGGTCAATATATCCTATGTCAATTCCCAGTTCCAGGGATGTTGATGAGACGACTGCCTTGAGCTTGCCTTCCTTCAGCTTGTTTTCGGTTTCCAGACGAACTTCCTTTGAAAGCGAGGAGTGATGGGCCATTATATTGCTGTTATTGTAGTTCATCGGATACATTTTCTTCAGGTTGTAGACAAATCGTTCCGTGCCGCTTCGGGTATTCGTAAATATCAGTGTTGTCTTGTTTTCCTGTATCAAGTCATCCAGAAGGTCATACATTCCCAAACGGGTGTCCTCTTCATCTGCAAGGACTATGTCGCTTACAGGACACATGACCTCCATGTCAAGCTCCTTCAGGTAGTTCACATTGACTATCTTGCAGTTCCTTTCAACTCCATATTCATAGCCGACCAAAAAGCGTGCAACCTCTTCGATGGGACTTACTGTCGCTGAAAGCCCTATCCTTGTATACTGTCCGATCAGATGCTGCAGCCTCTCTAAAGACAGGCTCAAATGAACTCCCCTTTTGTTTTCGGCCAGTGAATGTATCTCGTCAATGATTACATATTTCACATGGCTCAGCTTTTCCCTGAACTTCGGAGCCACCAATAAAATTGACAGGGTTTCGGGAGTGGTAATCAGGATGTGCGGCGGCTTTTTAAGCATTTTCTGCCTTTGGTACTGTGTGGTGTCACCGGTTCTGACGGCCTTTCTGATTCCTAGGCTTCTGCCGGCTATCTTTTCCACTCCGTCAAGCGGTTCATCTAAGTTCTTTTCGATGTCATTGTCAAGAGCCTTCAGGGGTGAAATGTAGATGCAGTAGACCTTGTCTTCCAGCTTGTCCTTTTCTGCCAGTTCTGTCAGTTCGCTGATGACCGATAGAAACGCCGTCAGGGTTTTACCGGATCCTGTCGGTGATGAGATTAGGATATTGTTCCTTTTGTGGATATCAATGATTGACCTTTTCTGAGCTGGGGTGAAATCCTCAAATTGGGAGTCAAACCATTTTCTGACCCATGGGTGAAGGGTTTTGAAAATTTCCTTTTTGGAATAGCTCTTTTTCTGCTCTTCAATCATTTTGTCTCATCTCTTGAAAAATATTTTTGTGCATGATATACTTGCTTGATTTTTCTTATTATATTTTTGTTATACTTTTTGTAAATATTTTTGTACAGTCAAAAAAACATAACAAGTGTTTTTTAGCCAGTCTATTCATTAAATTCATTATTTGTTAAATTTGTTTATTTGTTTAATTTGATTTAATGAATATTACTCAAAAATTCATATAAAAATAGTTAAATAGTTTATTTTTCAAATATTTATACATAGTCTTAGGACTAAGGTGGTATAAAAATGAAAAACTATTTCGATATTAAAGACAAAGTTGCAGTTGTTACTGGAGCTTCATCTGGTCTTGGTTGGCAAATTGCTCAAGCATACGCAAGCCAAGGTGCAAAAGTAGCATTATTTGCTAGAAGAGAAGAAAGATTACAAGAAAATGTCGCTGAAATCGAAGATAAATTCGGTACTGATGTAATGTATGCAGTATGTGACGTCGGAGATTACGACAGTATCACCGCAGCTGTTGCAAAAGTTATGGATGCTTACGGAAGAATTGACATCTTAGTTAACGCAGCAGGTATGGGTAACAACAAAATGGTCACTGACCAATCCAACGAAGAATGGGAAAGACACATCCACATCGACTTAAGCGGTGTATACTACATGTGTAAAGCTGTTGGAGAAATCATGATTGAACAGGAATACGGTAAGATTATCAACATCGGTTCAATCCACTCAAGAGTTATCTTCCCTGGTGGAGGAATCAGTGCATACTCCTCAGCTAAAGGTGGAGTAATGAACCTAACCAAAAACTTAGCTGTAGAATGGGCTAAATACAACATTACCGTTAACGCTATCGGTCCAGCAGTATTTGCAACTGAATTGACCCAAGACACCATTGACCTAGATGGATTCATGGACTTGATTGCAGCATACTGTCCTGCAGGCCGTTTAGGTGAACCTGGTGAATTGGATGGTATTGCAATTTACCTGGCATCTGATGCATCCTCTTACTGTACAGGTCAATTGATCTGTATCGACGGTGGTTGGACAGCTATCTAGATAAGAGATTTTTCTCTTATTTTTTTCTATTTTTTTTTAATCTGTAAAATTTTATCAAATTAGTGAAAGAATACTCCGACCTCTTTTAGGTCGGAGATGAATTTCACAAAAAAGACACAGAGTCATTTTTTCAATCAATATTTTTTGAATATTACTTTTCAAATGCTCTCTCACTTTGTTTATATAATTTGTA
>NZ_CAJODJ010000066.1:0-10869 GCF_905233225.1 Methanobrevibacter sp. UBA212 | reverse complement strand
TTCCAAAAATTTTATCACTTGTAAAAAATAAAGTTTGTATTAGAGTTTTAGTGGTCCGAATCGATAAGTATCGGAACTTTTTTATAAGTTTTATACGAATTGTTCGTATTTTTTAGGTTTATATGTGAAAGTTGAGAATATAAGAACTGTTGGCCTGACAATCAATGGGTCGAATAAGATTACATATTTATACTAAAAAGTATTATAAATAATATAGTTAAGATTCATTACTTGGATTACTTTTTCAGGTATTTCTTTTAGACGTGTATCCGAGTGGTCAAAGGAGTAAGATTCAGGGTCTTATGCATTAGTTGCTACGTGGGTTCGAATCCCACCGCGTCTATTTCTTGTTTTTTTAACTTTTTAAACTAAACAGTGTCTTAAATAGTTTATATAAACAGTTTTAAGGTCGTAAATTTTTGGTGTCCTGTTTAAAGCGATATTAAAATCCTCTATTTGATTCTAATTACAATATTGTTCAAACCCAATATTTGGGAATAATCAATTTTTTGCGAAATCTTGTTTAAAATGGCGATATTGGATGCCATATCTTCATCTTCCATTACATTTATGCACTTGCCCGAATATTTAATTGAAATTAGAATATACTCTCCATTATCCCTAATAATTATATCAATCAAATCTATATTCTCGTTGATGTTGATGATATGGACAATCATGTCCTCAATTGTCATACTTACAAGAACGGATAATCTGTCTTCATTAAAGGATTTCCGGATGTTTTCAGATAATTTGACCGCATCCTCAACATTTCCGTCAAGGGTGAATTCAAACACTGTTGCGTTTTCATGTTTTTTAATCAGGAAAAATCCAGAATAGTCATTATTGCTTTTTCGGGCCATGATTTTGGAATATATGGCAATAAACAACAAGGTTGCGAATTCAGACACTACAAGTGAAGCCCAAAATCCTTCCGCTCCCCATAATAGGCAAAGATGTATGCAAAAAGCACCGGGAAAATCAATCCCTGAAGAAGGGTAACGATATTGGCCAATTTATTATATTGGACGGATTCCGCATAGAACATGTACAGGCTATTGACTGCGAATGCAAGGAAGCTGATTGAAAATATCCTTATCACGTTAATTATTGTCGGAATGTCTGCGGGATTGCTTACATTGAATATGAACAATACTATTTGTGGGAATAAAATGAATAGTGCTGAAAAGAATGCTCCAAATCCAATTACAATTTTAAGGGATCTTCTGGTTACATAATCCACGCCGGTGAAATCTTCCTCCTTATAATAGACGGCAGCAATCGGTAAAATTGATTGGACAGTGCCTAAAATAAAAATGTTCACCAGATACAGTGTGTTATAGCACATATTGAATGCGGCCAGACCCAGTTCCCCTAGAATTCCAACGATTAAAGCGTTTAAAAATACCAGTCTGATTGTGGTATATAATGGAATTGAGGAAACAGATGAACCGGATTTGCAGATGTTCACAGCATAACCAATTATTTCAGATGATTTGACCTTGATGAACTTCAATGTCCTGTTTGATTTGAAGAAGTATAATGTAATGTAGATTGCTGAGACAATATGGCCGATGGTTGTTGCCATTGCAGCTCCGGAAACGCCTAGATTCAAGAATTTCATTAAAATGACATCGAGAATGATATTGACCACATTGCAAAGCAAAAACGCCCTGAATTGCATATCAACAAAGCCATCAGTTTTGATAAAATAGGCCAAACATACCATATAGCATTCAAATACTATTCCAAGGGCATAGTAGTGGAAATACTGTGTGACATAACAATTGGACATATGACCCCTGAAATATTATAGTTGACAGAGTCATGATCAGCCCGATGATTATGATTCCAATAATCGAAATCGTGAAATATGCATTTCCTTTCTTCTCATTGAATTCCGCTTTTGCCATGGTGCATAGGATGCTGCCTTTGAAAAGAATTCATTTCAGAATCATTCAAGAAGTATTTCAACAATATAATTAAATGCCTCTTTTGCTTCCGGAACCATTGGATATAGAGGGTATACGTGGCTCATTTCCTCGCCAACGACCAATTCAGCATCAACGCCTGCATCCGTTAGTTTTTCATGAAATTCGACAACATCCGGATATATTATCTCATGGGTTCCTATGAATGTGGTAGTTTTTGGAAGATTGTTCACTTCTCCAAAAAGCGGGCTTACCTTATAGTCTTTTGTATCCAGGTCTCCTGCCCAGGCCTTTCCCATTTCACGTGCGCCCTCCACTCCAAGCATAGGGTCATACTCAACGTCATCATAATTCCCTGACATTGACACGTCAACCCATGGGGATATCAGAATCAGGTTCTTAGGTTGGGGTATATCATTGACAGCCAGATATTCGCAAAATGCTGCAGAAAGCCCTCCGCCGGCGGAATCTCCCATTATTATAATTGGCTTGTTCATTTCCAATAGATGGTTGTATAGTTTTTCAACAATTTCGTAGGTCTCCTCATAGGTGTGGTTTGGGGCAAGAGGATAGATTGGGGTGAATACGCATGCGTTAATCTTTTTTGCAAGTTTGTCGCAAAATGAAATGTGAGGGAGCCTGATTTCATTCACATATGCTCCTCCGTGGAGATATATGACCAAGCGTTCCGCATCTTCGGCATCATTAAAGATTAACATTTGACATCCGAACATGTCTTTGCTTTCAACTTTGCTGCGGTATATCCTTTTCGGCAGTTCATAAGGTTCATCCTCTTCAAGAGAACGTTCCTGTATATATTCATTGGCTTTATCGGGATAATCCATGTAATCGCGATGTTTTTTCTCCAGTATGTTTTCTACAATCTTTGACCTTTTTGACATTTTTGACACCTCTTGCATTACTGTTTTAAATTATATCTATTAATATAATAAATCTATCTGCTATCTGAATTTCTTAAGGAATATTACTGTGACAATCACTGTTGCAATAACTGAAATTACATTGGCAGTCATTGAAGGCAGTCTTAAACCTTCCGGAGCCTGCAGAATATACCCGAATGCGATTAAAGTACAAAAGATTGCCGGGGCTAATGCAATGATGTAGTGCTTTTTCGTCTTAATCAGATAAATGGTTGCAGAATACAGCACTATTGTAGCCACTATCAATTGGGACCAAGCAAAATATCTCCAAATCAAACTAAAATCAACAAATGTCAATCCGAATGATACTAAAAATAATGGCACAGCAATTTTAATTCTTGAAATGATTTTTTCATGGTTAAGATGGAATTGGTCGGCAATTGTTATTCTTGCGCTTCTAAGTGCGGTGTCCCCTGATGTAATCGGACAGATAACGACTCCGATAATGGTCAGGACTAAACCTACAGGCCCAACCAATGCTGTTGCCATTTGATTGACTGCCACTGAAGGTTCTGCACCATAAATTGCCGCAAGTTGGGGCTGACCGTGGAAAAATGCCATTGCAATGCCCGCCCAGCAAAGGGCAACTAAACCTTCAACAACCATGGATCCGAAAAATACAGGTCTTGCATCCTTTTCATTTTCCAAACATCTTGCAACAATTGGAGATTGTGATGCATGAAAACCGGAAATTGCTCCGCATGCAATGGTAACAAACATATATGGGAAAATGCTTTTTTCACTTAGATATAGTCCCTGTGTTGTAAACTCTGGAATGGAGTATGCAGGATTCAAGATTACTCCTCCAGTCATTATCACAGCCATAATCAATAATAATGCGCCAAATACAGGATAAATTCTTCCAATAATTTTATCAACTGGAAAGATTGTTGCAATCAGGAAGTAAATGAATATTACTATTATACAGATAATTATGGGGATATTGGTTAAGTTGGTGATTAAGTCCGCAGCCCCCTTTGCAAAGGTTGCTGAAACAAGAATGCCGGTGAGAACCAGCAGGACTGCAAGAAATCTTTCGGTATTTTTTCCCAAATACTTTGAGACTATATTGGGCATTGTCAATCCGTTATCTCTCATGGACATGAATCCTGAAAAGAAATCGTGAATACATCCAATGAAGATAGTTCCTAATGTAATCCATAAAAAAGCAGCCGGACCGAATAATGCACCTTGTATGGCTCCAAAAATTGGCCCCAATCCTGCGATATTTAAAAAATTAACAAGAAAATTCTTGATTTGAGACATGGGCATATAGTCGACTCCATCTTGTAAACTATATGCGGGGGTTTGGCGGTTTTCATCGACACCTGCTACTTTTTCAACAACTTTTCCATAAACAAAGTATGACGCAATCAATACCAAAAAGCAAATTACGAAACTAATCATTGTGGTTATTTTGGCATCGGATTTATAAAAAATTTTTCATTGGGCAATGTGTGGGCATGGGTATGAAAAAATGTAATCCAGTCGTCTCAACCGTATTAATTGTTCGATAATATGTATACGAACTATTTTATTTTGCTCTAAACAAACACTTCGTATTATTTTTAGTCTATTTTTATTAATTGTTCATATTTTATTTATTTTCTTATACGCTAGCTAATTTTTATTTATTAGTTACATTTATTAAGCAATAATTTTAGATTATATTATACCCATTGGAGGATGGCCAAATGAACGTACAAAAACCAATACAAATATTTTCAAACGTTAATGATAACATTGGTGTCAATGTTGTAAAAAGTCCAGTAAAGCTAACAATTCTAGAGATGTTGAGAGACAGTGAAATGGAATTTGATGAAATCGTCAATAACACGGGCAAATCAAAATCAACTGTATCAGTTCATTTAAAAGACCTACGGGAAAGTGGGATAATCTCTTATAGGGTCCATCCAAATGACAACAGGAAAAAGATATTCTACATTAATTCAAAATATCTCGGTTCAGTCAACATATCCGAGCCGAAAGAAATTGAGCAGACCCAGTCCGATTATATAATCAAAAATATCATTGAAAACGACGAGGAATTCTCAACATTGCTGTTCCACACTTTAAAGTCAATGCTCATACAGGAAGGGGTAAACATAGATCCAATCCTTCAGGCAACCGGAAACAGCATAGGGAAGTCAATTTTTGACATATTATATGATGACGACTTGGATGTCTTCATGCAAAACATTGCTGATTATTGGCAAAGAAAGGGTCTTGGAAGAATGACTTTCAAAGTCGGACAAATAATCAAGATTACAACATATGACTGTTTTGAATGCAAATTGCTGCCAAGAACAGGTAAACCAGCATGCTTTTTAGACAATGGAATATTGGAAGGCCTATTCTCCGAATTTTTTAACTTGCCGGTTAGCGTAATCGAAACCCAGTGCTATACAATGGGTGATGAAAAGTGTGTGTTTGAGATAGAACCTCAACACATAAAAGCATACTAATCATCGCTGAATTGAATGATGGTGGTTGTCAGGTAAGGCTTTTCGTTAGAAAATCCTTCAATTATTTTTTCATTTTCACGTGTACAATTCTGTACGGAATAGATTTCTTTAGGTCTTTTTTTATCTTCAATTGTTGATTCCAATCTGGAAGTGTTTCTTGATGCTTTCATAAGTACAATTGAATCGCTGTAATCCAGGATTTCTTCCAATCTGTCGTCAATTTTAGGTACAATGGTTAAAATATCGTTTTGCTCAACCAATGCCTTGTTTTTTGCAGCCGCACAGGCGGTAAATGAAGTAATTCCAGGTATTGTTTCAATTTCATATTTGTCTATTAGTTTCTTTTGCACATATGAGTATGTGCTGAAAATTGAAGGGTCTCCAAGTGTTATGAATGCAACATCCCTTCCTGTATTCAGATATTGTGAAATAAGTTCAGAAGCGCTGGTCCATATCTTTTCAAGCTCTTTTTTGTTTTCAATCATTGGAAAGATAGGTTCTACTATCATCAATCTTTTATAATCTTTTCTCTCTTCAAGTATTGGTCTAACTATGGATAATGCAATACTCTCTTTTTCTTTTGATGATTTTGGTGAAAATACTACCGGAACAGATTTTAAAACTTTAGCAGCCTTTAAGGTTACCAATTCAGTATCTCCGGGTCCCACACCAATTCCAATCAGTTTTCCTTTTTTAGCCATATAATCACTTTAACATTTTAAATACAATTTTGCAACTTATTTATAGTACTACTTTACTAATATATTTTTGATGTCAAATTCTATGTTTTGTCCAAATTGTGGAATGTTAAAAAGTAATTGTGTTTGTGGAAAATACGATAGAGAAAAACCTAAGGGTCCAACTAACTTGTTTAGTTTTTCCAAGCCTAAAAAATCATCCGTTTTGGATGATGAGATTCCTGAGGTATATTCGGTTGACGACTATCAGCAGGATGAGGGAACCGCAGCCTACCTGAAGGAAATCTATCCTCACATTGATGATGAGATTATAGTCAACTTTCCCTTTGAACAGCCACGGCTTGGGCAACTGGAGATCATACAGGATATTAACGATGCTATTAAAAAAGGGTATAAATACATCATTTTGGAGGCAGGAACAGGAACAGGAAAATCTGCAATTGCCACAACCCTTGCCAAAATGTATGAATCCGCTTATATATTGACAATGACCAAGCAGCTCCAGTCCCAATATTCAAATGAATTCTCTTTCCCGCTGGTTAAGGGAAGGGGAAATTTCGCATGTTTGCATGGTAATCTGGAGACAACATGTGACATGGGGGACTGCAAGACCGCTCCAACATCCAGCAAGTTTTTCTGCCCTTACGGCGTTGCCAAAAACCCTACATTGGATGCGGAACTTGCTTTTGAGGATTCATTCGGTGGAACCGTATTTTACCAGTCAGACGCTCATTGCCATTACTGGAATCAAAAGGCCAATGCAATAAACTCGCCGATAACACTGATGAATTATGACTATGCAATTGTTGAGCTCAATTATGTTAAGCATTTCGGAACCCGTTCACTGCTTATTTTGGACGAGGCCCACAACATTGAGAACAAGCTGATGTCTACAATGGAGCTTACACTGTATAACAGGTCTCTTGAAAAGGATATTAACAAGATAATGTCCGAATCACTTTTGAAAGACGGCGAAATTGAAGATTGGATAATGGAAATTGATGCAATTAGGGAATCTTACGAGGAAATTGAATTGAAGGATTTGAGCAAAAACAAGGCAGATAGAATAAAATCAACAATAGCCCGCCTCAAGACTCTCAAGAATAATCTTGAAAAGGAACCTAAAAACTGGGTCATCGACACTGATGAAACCAGCGTATGCTTCAAGCCGTTGAGGGTTCATCAATATGCCAAAAGCAATCTGCTGAAATATGGTGATGTTGTCATTTTCATGAGTGCTACAATATTGTCCCATAAGATGTTTTCCAAATGGCTGGGTCTCAATCCCAATGAGGTCTATCATATAAAGGTTGACAGTCCGTTTACAAAGGAAAAAAGACCGATCATTCTTAACCTGGCCGGAAAAATGTCTGCAAACAGAATTAAGAATACCGCACCAAAGACAATTCCTATATTGCAGGAAATTCTAAAAAAGCATGAAGGCGACAAGGGTCTGATTCATACCCACAGCTACAAGTGCCAGCAGTACATTACCAACAACCTTTACAATTCAAGGCTTGTCTCCCATACTTCACAAAACAGGGAGCAGGTATTGAGTTTCTTTGAAAAGGATGACAATCCACTGGTTTTGGTATCTCCATCAATGAGTGAAGGTGTGGATTTGCCTTATGACAAGTGCAGATTCCAGGTCATCTATAAAATACCATTCCCTTACCTTGGTGACAAGCAGGTAAACATGCGAATGAAAAGGGATAAGAAATGGTATGCCTATAAGACAGTCATGACATTGATGCAGGCTTATGGCCGTGGAATGAGGGCAGAAGATGATTCATGCTACACATACATCATCGACAGCGACATCAACATGCTGTTTAAAAGTCCTATGTACAGGTCACTGATTCCTGACTTTTTCAAGGAAGCTGTTGTTCGCGTTAAAAAATAAGCGGACCTGGAGGGATTTGAACCCTCGATCTTGGGATCCGAAGTCCCACGTCATTCCTAACTAGACCACAGGCCCCGTATTATAAATATTCTTTTATTATTCTTTTCTTTCTTTTGAATTGTCTGAGATTATCGGCATGTCTTCGATTTCTTCAACTTCAGCGAAAATATCGTCAATTGATTCGCTTTCAAGTTTGGCATGCTCGTATTCCATCTCTTCAATTTCTTTTTCACTCAAAGATTTCTCTTTTGCAGGAGGCAAATCTTCGATGGTCTCCTTGAATTGCACTTTTTTATTAGAAGCAGTAGGTTTTTTAAGAGAAGTCTTTAAATCATTCACGTCAAATTCGCCTATTTTGTAGGATTCCTTATCTAAGGGAATTTCACTTTTTGGTATTGGTTTTTGTGACGGTTCTTCAAGTTTGGTGTTGGTATTATCCTTTTTTTCTTTTACATCACTATCAATAGTATTTATACTGCTTGTAATCTTTTCAAATGGATTTTTAATGTTAAATAATTTGTATACTCCATAAATAAGTAAAAATACTCCTATTACTAGGAAAATAACAAACATAAAACTGCTTTCACCGGCAACAACGTTGTCTATAACTCTATCACTGCGTGATTCGAAAATGAATACGGATATGATAATCAATACGACTCCTATGATGGAACTGACGATGGCTAGAACAGGTCTGCCTTTGATTTTTGCATTAATAACGTTATCGAAGTTTTCGCTGATGTCTCCAACCAGGTCTTCTTCCATATTGGTATATTCATCTTTTTTAACATCTTCGCTTTTTGGGGCTTTGATAATGTAGTCCTCATCAATTGGGGTTTCTTCTAAATTAAGGGCATCATTGTATTCGTCACCCGGATGATAAATGAATTCATCATCAATTTTTAATTCTTCAAAATCTGTGTTGGGTCCATTAAGATAATCGATTAACTCACTGTCCTCTTCCATTTCGTCATATGATTCAGTAGTGACATTGTCAATCATATCTTTAAGATCTGAAATTCGATGCTCTTTTTCTTTAGAATCTTTCATAAAAAACCCTCTTAGTCATAAGCTCTCCATGTATGCTTACATTTTGTACATGTGAAAATACGGGTAGGAGCTTCATCTGCACTACGAGTTTGTAACATTTTATAAGTAGCTTTATCGTGTCCGCATTCAGGACAGGTTTCATTGGTAACTGGGCCAACGTCCACATCTTCTCCAAGCATTTTAACAGTTTCTTCAGCTTTAACATCTTCTGAAACTTTGTAATCTTTAGTATTGTCTAACTCGTTTGAGTATCCGCATTTGTTGCATTTTAAAATGCCGTTGTTTGGAAGCATCATGGCCCCACATTCTGGACAAAATTCCATTCAATCTCCTCAATTAAATTATATGTAAATAATATTTTTCTTAATCTATTTAAATATAACCTAAAAAAACCTATTTTTTGGCTTTTTTCAAACAATCATTAATTATTTGTCTGTGGTCAAAGGCAATGTCAATATCGTTGATTTCATCATGTGAAAAAATACCGATTTCTTTTGCATCGCTATCTGCTTTTCTAGTGCTTAAATCGCCTTTTGCAGTGTATACAACAGTAACTGTGTGACCCCTTGGGTCCCTATCCGGCTTGGAATAAACATTGACCAAATCAATCAGTTTGACATCAATGCTGGTTTCCTCTTTTGCTTCACGCATTGCTGCGGTTTCTACACTTTCACCATACTCAACAAATCCTCCCGGCAGTGCCCAACAGTCCTTATACGGTTCATTCAATCTTTTGATTAAAATAAAATTGAAATCATCATCAAAAATAAAGATATCGGCGGTCAGGGAAGGAATTTTATATTTTGACATTTAACCACATTAAAAATAAAAGTTTTGAAGCTATAAAGCTTCATCAATAAGTTGTTTAAAATCAGAACTTTCTTTTTGTAATTCTTCTGCTGCTTTTTTCAATACGCTTCTAGGTCTTTTTCCTCTTTTGGTTTTAATGGTCATTTGTGGTTTTCCAGTAAGAGGGTGATCGATATTGTAAACAGCATATTCAACATCTGGGTCTTGCATTAGAACATGTCTTAAAGCATTAAAAACTCCGTGACTTTCATCCTCAACTTCAAAAGTGAGTTCTAAAGTTTTATCATCAATAATTTTAAAATTTTCCATTTTATCAACCTTAATTAATCATTAACATAGTTTTTAGAGACTTTACGTCTTTCTTTTTTATTGCAAGTATTGCACTGAAGCTCATTATCTTTTTGTGTGGTGTGCATGAAATCTCTACAGCGGGTACACATTGCCTTTAGGACTCCACAATCTTCGTCAACTGTTCCTAAATCAACATTGTCTCCAGTTATTTTAACGACTTTTGCCTGAACGATGTCTCCAATTCTAAAAGCATCAGACAATTTTTCCAAATAATCCTTTTTTGCTTGTGAGATGTGAATCGCTCCCATATAAGGTAGGGCCAATGGCCTGCCATTGTCTTTCATACATTCGATTTTTACATTTGCTCTTTGAGGTTTAATATCAGTTATTTGACCATAAACGGTATCTCCCACTTTCAAAAGAGCCGGTTTTGCATCTGACACAACAGAAATAACCTTCATTTTTTGATTAATTTTAACATTTCCAAGTACTGCTGATTTAATGTCGCCATTATCGTCATAAGTACCGTCCCCTGGCAGATATTGCTCGATTATTCCTAACTTATCTCCAGGCATTACAATTTTTTCATCTTCTATACTCATATTAAAATCACCAAAAATATAAAAATTTCTTTAATATAATAATTTTATTGATGTTTATATTTAAAAGTATTCATATGTGGACATGCACCGAAACTTAAGTAGTTTTTTCCAGAATTTTAAATTTTCAATGATTTTAATAACATTGTTATACTTCTGTTGGACAGAGAATCAAAATTTT
>NZ_CAJODJ010000065.1:0-6919 GCF_905233225.1 Methanobrevibacter sp. UBA212 | reverse complement strand
AGTTATTGGGTACTGTGCCCCCAATTCTGAGCCCAAGACTTTTTTAGGCAAGGTCAAAGGTGAAATCGCAGTTGAAGAAAGAGGAGATTTAGGATTCGCATTTGATCCTTTATTTTATGTTCCTAGTGAAGGCAAGACCTTCGGAGAACTTACAACTGATGAAAAAAACCAATTTTCACATAGGAAAAATTCATTAAAAAAATTTATTGAATGGTATTCCAGTCAAGAATAGCATTATTTTCTGTTTATTGGGCTTATTTAAGATTTAAAAAATTTAAAGAGGTTTATAATATGGCAAGACCAGAATGGGTAACTTACAGTGATGAAGAATGATTTTAAAATTTAACAGAGAAGGTAAAAGTACTTCCGAAATCGGTATTATCTTAAGGGATCAATACGGAATTCCATCAGTTAAAGACGTAACTGGTGAAAGAATCACTCAAATCTTAAAAAGAAACGGTCAAGCTGGAGAATACCCAGAAGATTTATTAAACTTAATTAAAAGGGCAGTTAACATCAGAGACCACTTAGATGAAAATCCTAAGGATTTACACTCCAAAAGAGGATTAACTATCATTGAAGCAAGAATCAGAAAATTAGCATCTTACTATGTAAGTGAAGGTGCATTGCCAGAAGGTTGGAGATATAATCCAAAAGAAGCAGCACTCCTTGTTAAATAGAGCTGACGAAGCTTGCAATATGCTTAAGGAGCATATTGAAAATGATAGCGTTATCAGAATAATTTCTCATAACGATGCTGATGGTATATCAGCCGCAGCAGTTATAGCGAATGCTTTAGCCGAAGAGGACGTTCAGTTCCACACAACAATCCTTCCCCGTCTGAAAGAGGAAAACGTAAATCAGCTTAGAAGCGAAAAGTATGATTTGTTCATCTTTTCAGACATGGGAAGTCCATTCATTAAGGAATTCAACTCCTATAAGCATGATGTTATAGTTGCTGACCACCACCAGGTGGATGATACTGCTTCTGAAAGCAATGTGGTCCACTTGAACCCTCATCTGTTTGGAATTGATGGAAGCCGTGATTTGTGCGGTGCAGGTTCAGCTTATCTGACTGTTCGTGGCCTTGACAAAAAGCATTTGGCCTATTTTGCACTTGTTGGTGCATTTGGCGATATGCAGGGTCAGGACGGTTTTACAGGCATGAACAAGGAAATTTTAAAGGATGCACAGGAAAGCGGCATTGTTGAAATCAATGAGGGATTGAAAACAGTTTCAAAAGCAACAGAACCTGTTTTCAAGTCACTCGCTTACACTTTTTCACCACCATTGCCTGGAATCAGCGGAGATTTGGAAGGCTCTCAGGAATTTCTCGAAAAGATGAATTTGTCATACGGAATCAAATTCACCGACCTTGAGGATGAGGAAAAGGACCTTCTGAAGGATGCTTTGATTACTGTCAATCCTGAAATCTTTGGCGATTGTTATGTTGTCGCTAAAGAGACACCGTTGCTTCGTGATTTGGAAGAGTATTCATATATTCTCGATGCCTGCGGCAAGAACAAAAAACCTGGACTTGGTTTGAGCATTGCCCTTGGCGAAAGGGGTCCTGCACTTGATGCGGCACAAAGGCTGCAACGCCAATACCGTGACCAGATAGTCAAGGGCCTTGAATGGATCAAGAAGAATGGTGCCGAACAGCTGAATTCCGTCCAATACCTATATTCTGAAGATAAGGTATTGAAATCAGTGATGGGTACAATTGCAAGTATAGGCCTGTCAGTCGAGCTGTTGGACGCATCAAAGCCGGTCATCGGAATGTCAAGGCTTCACAAGGACATCAAGATTTCCGGACGTACAACCCGTGACATGGTTGCAAAAGGCGTGAACTTGGGCAAGGCTCTCAAGGATTCATCAAACAACTTCATGGGAACCGGTGGAGGACATGACATTGCCGCCGGTGCAATGATACCTTATGAGGCAAAAGACCAGTTCCTGCACTTGGTGGATGAAATGGTCGAATATCAATTGAGTAATGATTAATATGTTTTTAACAAAAGAAGAACAGGAAATGTGTGACGGAGAGTACGGAGAGACTATCCGTAAAAGCATGGATATCCTAGTTGCCCTAGGCGATATCTACGGCGCTTCCGGATTGGTTGACATCACTTCTGCTCAGGTATCAGGCGTTTCCTATAAAACTATTGGTGATGCAGGTTTGGAATATCTGCAGGACCTGGCACGTGACGGAAGCGGAAAGGCAACAATCAATGCCTCACTCAATCCTCCTGGAACCGATTTGGACAACTGGGAAGAGCTAGGTTTTCCAAGGGATTTTGCGATAAAGCAAAATGAAATCGTAGATGCCTATGCAGATTTGGGAATTTCAAAGACATGCACCTGCACTCCGTATTTGGTTGGTAACGTTCCAAGATTCAGGGATCACGTATCATGGTCCGAATCATCTGCTGTAGCATATGTTAACTCAGTAATCGGTGCTCGCACAAACCGTGAAGGAGGACCGGCTGCACTTGCGGCCGCTATTGTCGGCAAAACTCCGCTTTACGGATTCCATTTGGATGAGAACAGAAAGGCCAATCTTGTTGTTAATGTTTCAACCGAGCTAAAAGGTGCTGATTTCGGTGCATTGGGCTACATTATCGGTAAGGTTGTTGGAGGAGGAGTTCCATACTTCAAATTACAGAACGTCCCAAACAACAATAATCTGAAAACCCTGGGTGCGGCTCTTGCGTCATCAGGTTCAGTTGCACTTTATCACATGGAAAACATCACTCCGGAATATGAACTGGCCGGAGAGGAAGATGTCGAAGACATAATGTTCATTTCCGATAAGGAAATTGCTGAAACCCGTGAAAGCCTCTCAACAACAGACAGGGAAATTGATCTGGTCTGTTTGGGCTGTCCTCACGCATCACTTGAAGAGATTAAGGAAGTTGCATCTGTCGTTCAGGGCAAAACCATTAAGAACAAGTTATGGATCTGCACATCAGTGAGCGTAAAGGCAACAGCCGACAGAATGGGTTACACTCAAATCATCGAATCTGCAGGCGGAAATGTCGTATGTGACACCTGTATGGTTGTAGCTCCAATCGAGGACATGGGCTTTGAGGTAATTGGTGTAAACTCCGCAAAGGCAGCAAACTATGTTCCGTCAATGTGCGGACTTGACGTTGTCTATGATGATGTTGAAAATCTTGTTAAATTCCAATGAGCATTCTTTCAATGCTCAAAACTATTTTTTTTGAAACTTTTTTTCGCTGATTTATTTTTTTCCTGCATTCCAAAATATTAAATTAAATAACATAAATAAATTATAACTAGAAATTGTGAGGAAGACCACTTATGAATTATTTAGTTGTTGGTGCCGGAAATGCAAGCAGGCCGGTTGCAAGGCTGCTTAATTATTTAGGACATAAAGTTATTATTACTGATTTAAAGGAACTTTCAGAGTTCAAGCCTATTTATCAGACATGGCTGCATAAAATGGAAGATGAAGGAATAATTTTGGATTTGAAAAATCCTGAACCTACCTTGGATGGCATAGAAGCGGTTTACATGCCTCCCACCTTACCTGACGATGCGCCAATAGCAAAACTGATTGCAGACAGTGACGTTAAGGTTTTGACCAATGAAGATTTCTCACAGATGGTCAATGAACTTGTTCCTGTGGATATTGTTGGAATAACAGGGTCCATGGGTAAGACCACAACAACAATGCTCATTACAAGCGTTTTCAATGCAGCAGGATATAACGTATGGTCCTGTTCCTCACTTGCAAACAATCTGGTTTCAGAAACAATCATTGACGGTATAGTAACAGGCAAGGCTCAAAACTGTGACATTGCCATTTTTGAACTTCCTCACGGCACATTGGGCCTTTTGAATAAACTGGATATTAAGATTGGAGTTTTATCATACCTCACCAAAGAGCACCTCAACGAATTCGGAGGCTCTTATGAAAAGTACCTTTTACGCAAATTGATCATTCAGGACATAAGCGAAACATTCATAGCCAACAGCGAATGTGCGAATGAAACAGATTTGCTTAGGGACGACACCATTTTTTATACAATGGACGATGATGTCGACTTTAAGGGGACAATGGGAGACAAATCACTGACCGTCACATATGACGGAGGTGAATTCACCACCCCGTTCCATATGATGAGCTACTTCTTTGAAAATGCGGTTGGAGCCGCAGCTGTCGGCATAAACTATGGAATCAGTGAAGATGATATCATTAAAGCCCTATCAACATTTAAAGGTCTTTCAGCACACATGGAGGACTATGGCGATTATAACGGAAGGCAAGTCATTATCGATGCGGCATTCCTGCCTGACGGTATAAGGGCTACCCTTGATTACTTTGAAGGCGAAAGCCTTGTGGTGTTCCTGGATCACTTTGACACATCCTGGGTGAGGGACAAGGCCGAAGTTGGCAGAATCCTTGATGAATACGACAACATCAAGGCGGTGCTTGCAAGCGGTTTCGATGAATCCATTCAAAAGACAGAGATTCACATTGCCTATGAGATTTTGGATGCAATAACAAATGAAAAGATGATAAAGGTTGCAACCGACACTCTGGAAGAGGCTGCCGAGCTGTCATTCAAGTATTCCGAACCAGGAGATATCATATTGCACATGGGACCACTCATATCATTTGACAGGGTCAATATACTAAACAAAATCATGAAAGGACTTAAGGACGGGAGCAGAAAGTATGAATAAGAACACAACCTTCGGGGTCATTGGCGTTTGCGGAGCAAACGGTAACCTGATAGCAAGAGTACTTAAGCAAAGGGGCTACGACGTTGTAGGAACAGATTTGGCGTTTAAAAAAGATTGCAGATTCGCAAAATCCCTGGAAGGTTATGACATTGAAGTTTTTTATGGAAACACTCCAGATACATTTTTTAAAAAAGCAGATTATGTTATTCCACCTTTAAGCTTACCGGAAGATGCCGATATAATTAAAAATTGTAAAAAACCTATTTTAAGCTTGGAAGAAGTTATTGAAATGATTAAGCCTGAAAAGCCGGTATTTGGAATAACCGGTACCAACGGCAAGACAACCTCAACAACCCTCCTGAAGCTGATTGCATACGACAACGGAATAAAGCCCTGCGAACATGACCTTGAAGGAATGCAGGGAAATGCCGAGTTCATTCCGATTCTCCAGTCAAGATTGAATGGTGATGTGGGAATATTGGAGGTCGGAACCTTTGGAATTCCCGGAACCGTTGGAAGGATAGTAAAGAACACCGGCATGTCAAGCGGACTGATTACCAACATCACTCCAGACCATCTGAATGACCTTGGAAGCTTTATGGATTATGCTAACGTCAAGGGAGAATTCATAAAGGAATTGGGAATCGGACAGCTGATTGTCAACGGACATGACCCGACAATTATCGGATTGCTTCGTGAACTTGATTTCAAGGGTGAAGTTATCACATTCGGTGTTGATGAGCTTCCGGACTCAATAGGCATGAAGGAATGTGTCTGCGGACGTGAAGTCGCTGTAAAGGAAATAATCTCTGGTTGCGGATATTACTTCTGCCAATGCGGAGTTACAACCCCTCAGGTCGACTATATTGCAACAAACGTGGATTTGGCAAACAGGAAATTTGACCTGCACACTCCAACTGAAAAACTGACTGTCAAGATGGGAGTGGATGGACTTCACAATGTCTACAATATCACAGGAGTCATCATTGCGGCTCATGAGTTTCTGGACCTGCCTTATGAGAAGATATTGCCTACCATTGCGGCTTTCACCGGCGTAAGCGGAAGGATGGAAGAGGTCGGCAAGGTTAAGGGCAAGGACATTTTCGTTGACTATGCACACAATCCGGCAGGTGTCGAAACCGTGCTGAAGGAATTCAAAAAGCTGTTCGGCGACTTTACAACGGTGATAACAGTCTCATCAGAATCCGGTCAGGTCGGTGACATAGACATATTCAACAGCGTCCTGAAATTTTCAAAGTTCATTGTGCCTGCTTCTGTGGCTTCACAAAAGATAGCGCTTGATAAGTTAAGGGACAATCCCAAACTCAATGACAGAATCTTTTTGAACCATGTCGATGACTTTGAAAAGAGAGGAACCCTGGGGGCTTCAGAAGAGGAAGTTCGCGACGGTTTGAGAAAAGCTTTAAACCTTGACTGTGAAATGGTGATAGCCATCGGCGAAGCCGCCACCAAATTCAAGGACATCGTTTTTGAATTATAGTAATGCTGTGGCATTACACTTATTTTTACTATTTTTTATAAATAAATATTGATTTAATCCTGTTAAATTGCTTTGGATTGTAAAATTGCCTTCATTTTCAATAAAAACTTTATAAATTTTGTTAATTATACTAATATCTGCATAAAGTTTTTGTAATGTTA
Source organism: Methanobrevibacter sp. UBA212 (assembly GCF_905233225.1). Taxonomy (NCBI): domain Archaea; kingdom Methanobacteriati; phylum Methanobacteriota; class Methanobacteria; order Methanobacteriales; family Methanobacteriaceae; genus Methanobrevibacter; species Methanobrevibacter sp. UBA212. Next base: position 544 of record NZ_CAJODJ010000065.1, on the reverse strand, counting down.
TTTAACATACATTGGTGAAAATATGAATCGTGTTATACATGATATATACGACGTGATTTTGAAGATTATCATACTTGTGTATGGGGAAGATTTTTTAAGTTTCATTGGCATTAACAAAAACATTAAAGAAGTGTTGAAGACGGAATTTGTTACATTAAAAGGCAATAAATTATATTTGGACTTCTTGTGTTTGCTGGATGATGATACCTTGTGCCATATCGAGTTTCAATTTCCAAAGGCAAGACCTAACGATTTGGATAGGTTTTTTGACTATAACATTGTCACACAGGTTACACAGGGAGCATTGACAGAAACAATAGTAATCAATTTCACCTCTAAAAAGTTTTCAGAAAAAATCAGGAGAATTGGCAGGTCCAAATGTTTCAATCCCGATTATGTATATCTGGGTGATATAGATTATGCAGGATATTGGCGAAATATTAATTTGAACCACCCCATCCTATAGAGGATGGGGATTCCTGAATTTTTTTCACTTAATAATGGTTAATTTAAGTATTTTTTCAGGCTATCCCCGTTGAACCAG
>NZ_CAJODJ010000064.1:8038-14952 GCF_905233225.1 Methanobrevibacter sp. UBA212 | reverse complement strand
TGATTTCAAAAAAGTATTACTTTTTCGCTTAAAATGGGGCATTTAGTAATACTTTAATCAAAATATATATTATTCACATTGACATAAATAATATATGCTTAATAAAAAAATTTTGAGGGATTAGTGTGGATAGTCATAAAAGATTATTTTTAATAATTATTATATTGTCATTTTTCCTGTTTGCTCAAGTGAGCTTCGCCCAAAGCGACAATAACATGACTTTACAGGATGATTCGCATGATGAGTTATCAGTTGGCGAATCAAATGACTTGCATGAAAGTGATGCTAAAAACAAGACGGTGGGAACCAACATTATAGATTCGGCCTGTGACGAGATATACAATCAGGACGGATTATCAGGATTCAATATGGTTGTTCGAAGCGGAGATCAGATAAAGAACATGGGTGAGGAGGAGCTTCACTCCCTGTTTGACAAATCCGATGCATTCATCGGGGAATGGATTAGTACGGATGTCGATTCCGTTCTCACAAAGCTTTTGGGAAAATATCCTGAATTGTCCCATAAGGAATTATTTTTGATTTTGGAGCCTCCTTCTGGTAATGTAAACTCAGGTTCAAGCTCAATCAATCTTATTAGAAACAATACCATTAACTATAATAAAATATTCACTTCCTGTAGTGACAGTGACCTTATAGACTATTTTAAAAACACAAAAAGGGGATTGAACTTCAATGATGTAAACTCATACATAACCTCCACCGGAGCCAAATTCGACAATGTCTTCAATAAGATGGTTCTCTACAAGGACATCAACGACAAGGAAAACCTCAAAAATCAGATTCTATTCACATTAAACATTTTGGGCTATGATTTCACATACAAGGCCCCAAATTTCACAGGCTCAAAAACTTATGGTATTTATCGTGACAGGTGGTATTCGCTTGATGAATACATTGCCGCATTCTTTGACAGGTCAAAAACACGCACAGTCGGAATATTGGAAAGTACAATGTATATCGCATCACAGCAGCTTCACCCGACAAACGCCCTGATTGACTCACTGGAATTAAAAGGGTATAATGTGATTCCGGTTTATGCTGCAGGAGGATCTGCCGAACAGCTGAGGGCAATGGTTGAGGCATGGACCAGTGCGGGAGGAGACATTTCAGGATTTTTGGAAAACTCATCTAAATATGAAACATATGTTGATGCAATTGTGTCAATGGTTGCCTACGGTGTCGGCGGTGAAAACTTCACAAAGGCGACAGCATTTTTTGAAGAGCTTGGAGTGCCGATTTTCAGGGCCATTCACTCAGATTTTGTTTCAAATGAAATGTGGGAGCTGGGTTCAACCGGCCTTACCACTGAGAAAAGTGACAAGTGGTGGCACATTACCATTGCTGAGACTCAGGGAATCATTGATGCGACTTTTATTGGAGGCCAGTCCAGTTATATCTCTAATGTAACAGGTGCAAGAATCGTTACATATATTCCATACGAAAGAAACGTTGACCTTTTCACTGACAGGATTGATGCATGGGTTGATTTGAAATACACTGCAAACGCTGAGAAACTGATTTCAATAATCTATTATAACTACCCTCCTGGAAAGCAGAATATCGGTTCCAGTTACTTGGATACCATAGCAAGTATTTATAATATTCTTAAAACCTTGAAAAATGAAGGTTATAATGTTGGGGAGTTGCCGACAAGTGTAGCGGAACTTGAAGATTTGATGCTTAAATGTGGTATTAACGTAGCTAACTGGGCACCGGGGGAACTTGAAAAATTAGCTAATCAATCAGGAGTTACATTGCTGCCTGTAAGTGAATATAACGAATGGTTCAACTCCCTTGATGAGATTGTAAAGATTCAGGTTCGTGAAGGTCCGGTGGCATACATCGGAGAGCTTTCAAGAAGGGCGGTGGAGCTTGACTATACCGTCACAATAGGAGATACGATTGACGACTGGTACAATCAGGTCGTGGCACTCCTGCCGGAGGAAAATTCAGCCGCATCCAAAAGTGTTTTGGAAAATATTGTCAACGCTTTGAAGCAGTACACATCCACCAGGGATGAAAGCTATTATAATTTATTCCAAAGATACTTCAATGAATTCAAGGCCTTGAACGTTTCAGGCTTGAACGGATGGGGAGAAGCGCCGGGTAATGTAATGGTAATAAATAGAGATGGTATCGATTACTTTGTAATTCCGGGTTTGACTTATGGTAACATATTTATAGCTCCTGAACCTCAAAGAGGATGGGAATCAGACATCGAAAACCTTTATCACTGTACTGCAGTCGCTCCAACCCACCAGTACCTGGCGGCCTATTACTACATGCAGACAAAATTCCATAATGCGATGATATTTACAGGAAGGCATGCTACACACGAGTGGCTGCCTGGAAAAGAGATTCTGCTTTCATCCACCGATTACGGATCCGTTGTGGTTGGAGACGTTCCACAAATTTATTTCTATATTGCCGATGGTTTGGGTGAAGCTATTCAGGCTAAAAGAAGAGGCTTTGCGGTTATCATTTCACATCTGACATCTCCAATGTCATATACTCACTTGTATGGCAACTTGACACTTATGGCAAACAGCCTGGCCAATCCGGACAAGTTGCGTCAATTGATTATTGAAAATGACTACTCCACAAATCTTGGTCTTACAAAAGAGGAAGTGCAAAGATTGTCAAATGATTTGCTCGTCCAGAAAGTAAACGATTTCCTGACTTCAATGCAGTCCACACTTTATCCATTGGGTCTTCATGCCCTAGGAGAGCCTTGGTCTGAAGCGGATATAGCAAGTACGGTTTCAGCAATGTTATCTCAAGACCATGTACTTGAAAACAATCAGGGCACACTTAACCTGTTCACTGAACTGGCAAACTGCTACTATTCAAAAGGATATGGCCAATTGTCAGCGTTAGAAAGGGAGGTCATATTGAATAAGGCTTATGATATTGTTAAGGCACTGATTTATTGGGATGTGGATACCGTCAATGGAGTTTTGATAGGTGAAAATGAGAAATTCAACAACCCTACATTCCTTGCATGTCTCAATCTGGGTAAGAAATACATCGATTTAATCGATTTTTCAGTTTCAAATGAATTGGACGCAATGGTTGACGGGCTTAACGGCAAATATGTCCCAGTCGGAGAAGGTGGTGAAATCGTAGTAAAACCTGCAATATTGCCGACCGGTAAAAACATGTTCCAGGACCAGTCAAGTGAACTTCCGACAATGGAGGCATGGGAATATGCAAAAACCCTTGCATTGCTCACATTGGCCGATTTAAACGACACAACAGAAAAGATAATCATGGGAATCTGGTGTGTGGAAACCGCAAGGGATGACGGAGCGCTTGTTTCAACAGTTCTTTATCTTTTGGGAATGAAGCCGGTCTGGACAGACTCATCAAGTGCAGGCTATGATGATGAGGGAAACCCTACAGGTAAAAAAGTGGGTACAATGCCTGAAGTAATAAAGTTGGATGATTTGACACGTCCTGACGGATGGGCCAAAAAGAGGATAGATGTAACAGTGATTACAAGCGGACTCTTCAGGGATTTATACTCATCACAGTCAATTTTAATGGATAACGCATACCGTGTTGCCCTTGCAAGATCATACCTGGCAATAACTGGAAATCAGACATTGATGAATTCTGCTGAAGGAAATTATTTAAAAGAGGCTCTTGAAGGAGTAATGGGAAGCATCAATTATTATGGTGTTTCAAATGAGCCTTTGGATTCAAATTATGTGGCACGGCACTGGATTGAAGACACCTTATATTATAAAGATGTTGGCTATAATTCAACTTATGCCGGTGAATGTGCAATAACAAGAATATTTGCACCGCCTAACGGCGATTATGGTGCTGGAATTTCAAAACTGGTATCAATGTCATGGACATGGAACGATACCTCAGAGCTATCTGACTTCTACCTTGGAAGAATGGGAAACATGTATTCCAAAAACTACTGGGGAGATACCAATCCGTTAGTATTTTTAAGAGCCCTTTCGAACTCAGATACAATTGTTGCCAGTCGTAACACCAACCAGTATGGTGTGCTTGATAATGATGACTTCTTCGATTACTGGGGAGGACTGTCCATGACAGTTGAGGAGATTTCAGGCAAGGCTCCAAAATTCAACGTGCTGATGTATGCCAACAAGAACAGTGCATACATATCCTCTTTGGAAGAGGTGATGTATCAGGAAATCGCTGCAAGATATGACAACCCTGATTGGATTAAGGGAATGATGAATGAAGGTTACAGCGGTGCCCGTTATATGTCTAACAAATTCGTGAGCAATCTGCATGGATGGCAGGTAACAAGGCCTTCAGCAGTGACAGACGACTTGTGGAACAGGATTTACAATACATATTACAACGATAAATATGGAATTGGAGTTAAGGATTGGCTTATGAGTGGAAATAATGCTTATTCACTGATTTCAATGAGTGGAACAATGCTTACAACAATCCATGACGGCTATTGGAATGCGGACAAGGCCACAATAAGTGACATTGCAAACACATGGGCGCAGGCAACAATCCAAAACGGTGTTGCATGCTGTGACTGCAGCTGTGGAAATATTGCAATGATGCAATGGGCTGTACAATATGTGAATCCGGATATATTGGCTCAATTGCTCCCTAAACTATATCAGGCAACTAAAAATCCGGTATTTGCAAATAATACTCAGTCCGCACAGCCTCCGGAAACTGAATCAACTAATAATCAAAAAGAAGCTTCCTCACAAAATCCGGTTAAAGGTTCAACCTCTTCTGCTACTGTTGCAACAAATTCAAGTTCAACTAATGCTCAAACTACCTCTCAAAATGGAGATAATGCTCAGGGAGAAGCATTTTCAAATGTAGGTGCAGGTTCAGAATCAGTTGAAGCGGGAAGCTCTCAGTCTGAAGGTGCGGATGTTAAAAAATCAGTTGAAATTAACCCAATAACATCACAGTCAGCCAGCGAAGTGGGTTTGTCACTTGCGGCCGTTATAGCTATTTTATGCTTGATTATGGTTGTGGCTGTGGGATACTTTAGAAATGAAGATGATAAGGACAAAGTTCAAGATTTAGATAAGTTATTTAATGAAAGACAATAGGTGTAGACAATGGATGCGATTAATATTTTATGGCAGGTCGGAATTCTTTCGGCCGTTTTGATTTTTGGAATAAAGTTGGGCCTTGCAACAGGCCTTGCAAACATGTCAAAGAGATATTTGGCGGTGGTGTCAATAGGATATGGTGCGGGAGTATTAATACTGACGGAAATCTCATCGTTTTTCACACAACAGATTACGGATCTGATTTACACTTATAACTTTGAGTTTTTCCTGATTATGGCAATAATCATGATTTTGGCAGGTATATTTACAATCCGTGAATACAAGGTGTTTGAGAAAAATACGACAGCAGCCACCTGCATGGCTATTGTTGCGCCATGTCCGTGCTGTTTTGGATCAATTATTGTAAGCATAATGCTTGTTGCACCGACTGTAGGTTTGGGATTAATGAATTTGAGTGTTATTGTAGCGATAGCATTGGTTTTGACAATTGTTGTAACTTATTATGCATCCAATTACCTGGTAAGATTCATTGACAAGCCATATCCTATTGTGCTTGGCAATTTCATGTTCTTTTTAGGAATATACTTCCTTTTATCAGCATTGTTCCTGCCAAATATCACAGCAATGATTCAAAATCCGATGGAGGCAATATCAATAGCTTCACCATACTCACTGATTGGGGCATTGGTCTTGGTGCTTGTAATAGTGTTGATTGGCGGAGTAATATCAAGGAGAAGCAGTAATTTTAATTAGGTGATTTAATGGTATCAACAATTCCTGGAAGTGAAGTATTAACATCAACATTGAACATGATTTCACAGAGCCTGCAAATTCCAGTAATCATATTTCTGGTGGTTTTTGCGATTTTTGCAGTATTGGCTATTGGAGGTCTGATTTCGGAGTACACCTCCAGAAAGAAAATCACTCCCGATTTGATTGAGGAGCTGATTTATGCAATAGCTAATGCAGGTTCATTGGAAGAAATAAAAAATATTATTCAAAATGCAAAAATTTACGAGTCTCAAAAGGTTGTTCTAATCAAGATATTGCGTTCACATTCCTTAACTCATGATTCAAGGCAGGCTTTGGCTAAAAAGCTAATCGAGTTTGAGGAAAACAAGTTCGCAAAATCAATCGAGAGGACCGATGTCGTTACACGTATAGGTCCGACACTGGGACTGATGGGTACATTGATACCTATGGGTCCTGGACTTGCAGCTTTGGGTGCAGGTGATGTCAATACATTGGCCAATGCGATTATTGTTGCATTTGATACCACTGTTGTGGGTATCGGTGCGGGGGCTGTTGCTTATTTCGTGTCAAAGGTAAGGCGCAGATGGTATGAGGAATACTTGTCCAACCTTGATGCCCTTGCAGATGCGCTTCTTGATAAATTAAGTCAATAGGGGTTTTAGCTATGGTTCGAGAAAAAGGCAGAAAACGTTTTTCAGAAGCGGAAGAGGACCCTATGGCCGGAACATCCAACCTTGTCGATGCGATGCTTGTAATCGCTGTGGGTTTATTGATATTTGTAGTGATAAGCTGGAATATGCAGAGCGTTGTATTTCAGGATAGCCAGCAGCAGCCAATAGAGCAGTCATCTCCAGATGTGACTGAAGTGAGCGAAGGACAGGCCCTGAATGAAACTCCAGACACTTCAAACAGTTCAGGTCAAGGATATATGGAGATGGGTAAGGTCTATAAGGATCCTTCAACGGGCAAGCTGATCATGGTTGAAGGTTAAAATTTTTTTACATGGTAATACTTTTTTAGCATTTTATACCTTGGTTTTAATGAAAAGTATTACTAAAATTCTTATTTTTTCTTATTCTTTTATATAATAGTATTATTTTTTGT
>NZ_CAJODJ010000064.1:0-7945 GCF_905233225.1 Methanobrevibacter sp. UBA212 | reverse complement strand
TTGGTACGAAAATATATTTTCAAATGGGATTATTATGAGAAATAAAAAAATTTTGTTTATATCTATTTTTATTTTAATGATTGTCCTCTCAATTGGTGCAGTGTCTGCACAGGATGCAGATGATGCGGTTGCATCTAGTGATGATGCTCCTGTTTTAGAAGATTCTCAATCTACTATTTCAGGGACTGTTTCAGGTGGAGTGGATGTCGTAACTGAAAATCCTAATACATATAGTGGGGATTTGAGCTATGATATTCCAAAGGATGCAAAAACGATTAAGAGTGCTGATGTTTATGTGAATGTTTATGGTGTCACTACTGATGACAGGTATGGTGCTAATGTCAATACGACCATTAAAACTGCAAATGGTGACACTAAATATAATGAAACCTTATTTTGTGTGAATGATGAGGAAGACCATTCCATTGTCCATAATCTTAATGACCATGTCAATAAGGTTTATCTTAATTATATGATACATTATAACATTAAGGATTTGCTGTCCGGTTTGAATGGAACTAAACTCGCAATCCATGTTGATTCATTTGAAATGGAAGGCAAGTCATTTGATGGTAAAATAAAATTAATAGCATTGGTTTTAGCTTATAATGACAATAGTACAGATGAAACCATTGGATATTGGATCAATGACAATCAATTATGGACTAAATCCAATGTCACACTGAATTTTGATACAGTAGGCAAATCCGGTCTTTCAACTTTAAAAAATATTGTGCTTTCCAGTTCTGACGGTTCTTATAAATTGAACGATAAGTTTTTAGGTGATGCCGACGTGCATGTAACGGGCAGTACTTATCAATATAATCAATGGGATGTTAGCAAATTAATTGACAGGACTAAAAACACTGTCCTTAATGTTGCCGCTAGCGGAAACGGCCAGTGGGGTTCAATTAGAAATTCACTTTCTGTTCTCACAATAAATGATATACAGTCCACCATGGCAGTCGCTACTGAATACTCAAAAACCGCTTTTGCAGGCACTAACAATACTTTGAAAGTCACAGTCAGTGCAAGTAAAGCTGGAAAATATGTGCTCAGATTATTGGCCGATGGTGTAGTTGTAAATGAAACTGAAGTAGACTTGACTGATGTTGCTATTGATAAATATTTAACCGACCCTACCATTAGGGCAGTTGACAACACTACCGTTGTAGGAGCAGATAACAATAAAGTCAATTATACTGTTGAATTATTATTGAACGGTGCTACTGTTAATTCAACTGCAATGAGTCTTCCAATTCTATATAATGGTAATTTAGGCAAAGATTTGGCTTATCCTGCTGGTGAAATGGTAGCATTGCCAACCATTATCATTAATGGTGACATTAAAATTGATGTTCAGGATGTTTCAACTTATTTGAAAGGAGATGATCCTCTCCGTAATAGAACAGATGTTTGGACCGTTAACTTAGATGATAAGTCAACTATCGTCAAATCATTTATTTACATACCTTATAATTGGTTTGATCCAAGTCTCGCCACTGAAGACTTAACCATGTTCAACGTAACCTTCAATAATGAAAAAATTGTTCCTATAACAATGTATAGAGACCAAAGTAATTTAGGCGGTTATGGCAGTTTCGGTTATGGTGTAGTAGTTTATGATGTCACTGGCTTACTTAACAAATCAGGCGGTAATAGCTTATTTGTAAGTAGGGCCGCCAAATATCCTGCTATTTATCCGTCTGTATTAATTTACATGTACAATACAACTGAAAGCAGCACCATTAAAGAAATCTACATAAATGATGGTGCTGATTTACTATGTGATCATTCATCTTCATTAAAAAATTATGCTAATAGAACTGCTAAAGCGGATTCAACAATTAAGGTTAATCCAAAACTAACTTCAAATGCGACACTTTATGTGCTAGCCTCAAATGCAAAATCAAACTATGGTAATATCATATTTAATGGTCAAACCTATGAAAACATTTGGGATGGCCCATCCTCTTGTACCGATTATAAAGAATTTGATGTAACTGGCAAAATTAAAGATACAAACACAATTTCAGTTATCGGCACTGACGGTTCAATTTTGGCATTGCAGCAAATAATGGTTTTAACCAAAAACATAGATGATGTTGAAGTCACCTCCATAACTCCTGAATACACTAGTGTCCCTTCAGCTTATGCAGGTACAAACAATGCAATCACATTTAAAATCGAAGCTCTTAAGGAAGCCAAATTCAATGTTACCTTATTGGCCGACGGTAAAGCGGTTAATTCAACTGAAGTCAGTTTAGTAGCAGGCTCAAACACATTCATGCTTATTGACCCAACAATCAGGGAAGTTGACGCATCCACAGTCAACGGCGCTGCAAATAAGAAAGTCAACTATACTATCCAAGTGTCTTCCGGTGATAAGAATGTTACAAATTCCACAATCAGCATTCCTGTTTTATACAACGGTAATTTAGGCAAAGACTTGGCTTATCCTGCTGGCGGAATGGAATCATTCCTAAACATTACTATCAACGGAGACATTGTCATTGACGTTAAAGATGTTTCTTCCTATCTTGGCTCTGGTGTAAAGAACAGAACCGATGTTTGGACTGTTAGCTTGGATTCCAAATCAAGCGTTGTCAAATCATACATCTATGTTCCTTATAACTGGTTCAACGGCAAGAAGTACACTGAAGATGTTACAATGTTCAATGTAACATTCAACGGTGCATCTATTGCTCCTGTAGCATGGTATAGGGATCAAAGCAATTTAGGCGGATATGGTATGTATGGATACGGTGTATTGGTTTACGATGTGACTAATTTAATCAAATCCGGTGAAAACTCATTCGTATTGATTAAGAAATACGATGACACCCCTGCGGTTTATCCATCAGTATTAATGTACATGTACAACACTACCGGCAGTGCAGTCATCAAAAATGTATATATCTCAAATGGTGCTGACCTGCTCGCTGGAACCTCCAACAATGTTGCAAAAAGACCAGTCAAAGCAGATTCAACCATTGATGGTGTAAAAATCGCTGATACAGCACAATTATACATCTTTGCTGCCAGTGCACAAAAAGGTGAAGGCAGTATTGTGTTCAATGGTCAAACCTATGAAAATGTTTGGAACGGAACCGGTTCAACCACTGATTTATACACTATTGACATTACTGGTAGCGTCAAAGGCTCAAACAACATTTCATTTGTAGCTACAGGTTCCACTATTTTAGCATTGCAGCAAATCATTGTAACAACTCAAAAAGCTCCAACTACAATTGTTGCTCCTAGCGTAACAACAACTTACCAAATCGGCAAAAACTTGGTTGTCACATTAAAAGAAGTAAATGGAAATGCAATTGCAAACGCTAAAGTCACTGTTACATTCAACGGTAAAGCTACAGTCCTGACCACTGATGCAAATGGACAGGCTACATTAGCTATTCCTGCTAATTTGGTTCCTAAGACCTATGCTGTAAGCATTTCCTATGATGGTGATGCAACACACTTGAAATCAACCGCCAACACCAATGTTGTTGTCAAAAAGGCTGCTGTCAAATTGACCGCTAAAAAGAAAACTTTCAAAGCAAAAGTCAAAACCAAAAAATACACTGTTACCTTGAAAGACAACAAAGGAAAAGCGATGAAAAAAGTAAAACTCACCTTAAAAGTTAAAGGCAAAACCTACAAGGCAACAACCAATGCCAAAGGTAAAGCAACATTCAAAATCAAAAAATTAACTAAAAAAGGTAAGTACACCGCTAAAGTCACTTTCAAAGGCAATGCAAACTTTAACAAATTGGTCAAAAAAGTTAAAATAACCGTTAAAAAATAGAGATTAATTTCTCTATTTTTCCATTTCTTTTTTTCACAAAATATTTTAACTTATTTATCTAAAACTATTTTTATGAAAGTCTTTGGAATCTGTGCAAGCCCGAGAAACGACACAACCTATTATGTGCTCACTCAGGCTCTGGAGAAACTTGAAAGCTGGAATTTTGAAACTGAAATCTTCACATGCCATGCTAGGGACATCAAGCCATGCATGCATTGCGATTATTGCCTTGAAAACAAAAAGTGCATCATCCGGGATGATATGGGTGAGGTATACGAAAACCTCTTGAGTGCAGACGGCATCATCCTTGCAACTCCAGTCCAGTCCGGATCGGTTTCTGCAAACCTTTCGATTATTATGGATAGGACACGCGCCCTGGAGGCCGTTGACTATAACATTTTAAGGGGCAAGATTGGAATGAGCGTTGCAGTTGGCGGAGACCGCACGGGAGGACAGGATTTTGCCCATCTGGCAAACATCACATATTTCATGATACACGGCATAATACCGGTAAGCGGAGGGCCTTTCGGTTCCAATTTGGGCGCTTCCTTTTGGTCGCAGGACTCGATTGATGAAATAAGGAAAGATTCTTATGGTATGGAGTCTTTGGATAGAACTTTAAAGGAATTTGAAAATTTCTTAAATAAGTACATTTAAATAGTAAAATTAAGTTACATATATTTAATAACTTTTTTTAGGTTATATCATGGCAAATAAGTTGATTAGAGGTAGTTTGATAATTTTTATAGGTAATATAATTTTCCGTGTGGGAGGTTACCTTTACCGTTTTCTTATGGCGATACTTTTAGGACCTGTCGCATATGGTAATTTAGGAATCACACTGCCTTTCCAGGGAATTTTCCAGACCTTATCTGCCGGTGGACTTCCTCCAGCAATAGCAAAATACGTTGCCGAGTATGAAGCCGTCGGCGAGCATGATATGGCCAGGCAGACCATTTACACGGCTCTGCAGATAATGATATTCCTGGGGCTGTTCTTTGGGGTATTGATGATTTTTGTCGTTGCTCCTTACCTTGCCTATAATTTCCTGCACAAGCCGATAACACTTGTTCCCCTCCAGATTGTGGGGCTTATCACACCTTTCAGCGTTATTGTAGGTGCCTTCAGAGGGGCGTTTCAGGGCGTTTACAAGATGGAGTATATCGTATATACCCGTGCCGTCGAACAGCTCGGTATGATTCTTTTTGCCACTGCATTTGTTTTGATTGGACTTTCAACTGTCGGGGCACTGTGGGGTACCGTTTTGGGATATTCCTTATCCGTTGTTGCGGCTGTTTACATCTTCAAGGTGCACATGCCGAAATACATTCCTAAACCTAGCGAAGGTTTCGTATTTACAATGAAGGATAGGATGAAACTTGCCACAACATTGGTGAAATTCTCCATTCCCGTCATCATAACCGCTGTGGCTGAAATGCTTATCTACAACATCTGTACCATAGTCATGGGAAAGTTTCTGACATTGGCCGATATAGGATTTTTCGCAGCGGCAGATCCAATCGCACGTTTGCCGTTAATTATTTCAGTTTCCATTGCAACAACAATTCTTCCGGCTTCTTCAGAGGCATTCAAGGTAAAGGACATTGATTCCCTACAGAAGTATGTTTCAGAGGCCTATAAGTATTCGTTATTGTTTGTCGTTCCGATGTGTGTCGGCCTTGCATTGTTTGCGACTCCTACACTTCAGGTATTGTACTTTAAGAATCCTGCCTATGTTGCGGGTGCAGCCGCTTTGGCAATTCTTTCAATCGGTATGACATTCTATTCAATTTTCACCATTTCAACAAGTGTCATCCAGGGAATAGGAAATCCTAGAATTCCAATGTATATCCTGATTGGAGGTGCAATTGTCACAGGTGTCCTCAATTGGTATATGGTTCCGTTTCTGGGCATTGCAGGCGGAGCGTTGGCTACCACCGTTGCCTGCTTTTTGATGATGGTGCCGTGCATTTATTTTGTATTTGAACTTACCAAGACAAAGGCTCCAAAGAAATCCGTGGCCAAGATATTTGCGGCGTCAATGATTATGGGAATTTTCGCATTAATAATTCCAAAAACCACATTGTGGCTCTTCCCGGGTATTGTGGCCTGTATGATTGTTTATTTCTTTGCATTGATTCTGGTCAAGTTCTTTGAAAAGGATGATATCGAGAGTCTTAGGGAATTTTCTTCAAAATTCGGTCCGCTGTCCAAGATAGTAAATAAGCTATTGAATTTTGTTGAAAGGATGGAATCCAGATAATGAAATGGCGTTGGAATTTCTTTGATTGAATTGTATCTCCGATGTTTTAAGATAGTCTGTCGATGTGTAATTTCAATTGAAAAAATTTTTTGGATTTAAAAATGCCATAATAACAAAAACTTATTTAAATATAATTTATAAAAATATTATTGTTATATTTCGGGGGATTTATAATGACTGATGTTAGCGCAGGTGTTGAATATAAAATTAATGTAGATGGCAATTCCTTTTTGCTTGACAGTAAAAAGTACAACTTGCTGGTGTCTATTTTAGATACAGGTTCTCTGACAGCGGCTGCTAAAGAGATTAATGTTTCTTACAGGACTGCTTTGAACTATATTGATAAGATAGAATCCAGTCTTGACGTTAAGGTTGTAAATACAACCAAAGCTCACCGATGAAGGCTACTCCATTTTAAAGGAATGTAAAAAGATCAATGCCATCATGGAGCTTCACAAGGATGTCAATGAAATTGAAGCGACAGTAGTTGATATCAATGATGCCAAAGGCGTAATGACCATCAAAAACGATGAGTTTGAAATCAATGCTCCATTGAATAGGAATTATAAAATCGGCGATGAGATATTGGCCTTGATTAGTTACGATAACATATTTTTGATGTTGGAGCCGCAGGCTTCAAGTATCCGTAATATCCTGAAGGGCCAGATTGTTGAGATGAGGCTCGAAGGTGAAATTATCCGTGTTAAAATCAACGTCGGTGGAGTTACATTATGCAGTGACATTACAGTATCTGCAGAAAAGGAATTAAGTTTGAACATAGGTAAGGAAGTTTATATAGGATTTAAGGCAATGTCCGTTGCTACTTTAAAATTATAGGTGATATCATGCCGTTGCAAATTTTAGTCGATGAAGATAAATGTATAGGATGTGGAAATTGTGCTGAGATTTGTCCCAAATCAGCTAAAATTTGGAAAGTTGGAAGGGTTGCACGTATATTGGATTTAAGATATTGTCATGTTTGTACACTATGTGCCATGGAATGCCCTACTGACTGCATTAAAATCATACGTCCGGGTGAAGATGCCTAAATTATTGAAGCTAAAATTAATTATTTTGTAGGTTAGATTATGACTAGAATTTCAAATGTTTCAAGGAAAACATCAGAAACCGATATTTCAATAAAGATGAATTTGGATGGGGAAGGCAAATACGACATCGAAACAGGAATCAACTTTTTCAATCACATGCTTGAGTCATTTTCCAAACACTCAATGATAGATTTGGACGTGAAGGCAGTTGGGGATATCGAAATAGATGACCACCACACAATAGAGGATGTCGGAATCCTTTTAGGGGAAGCGTTTCTTGAAGCAATCGGCGATAAGAAGGGCATAAAAAGGATGGCGCATGCCATAGTTCCGATGGATGAGTCAGTTTCCACAGTGGCAATTGATATAAGCGGACGCAGCTACTGCAACATGAGTCTCGACTTTAAGAATGAAAAGATTGGAGACATGACATCAGATATTATCATTCACTTCTTCGAATCATTTGCTTCCAGTGCCAAATTGAATATTTATGGTACAGTTGAAGGGGCAAACGATCACCACAAGGCTGAAGCTGTCTTTAAGGCATTTGCAAAAGCCTTAAAAGAGGCAATTAAAATAGAACACGATCAGATTCCTTCTACAAAAGGGGTATTATAGTCTTCGGACTATATTTTTTTCAATGTTGTTGTAAAAAATATATTACATCTTGAGAATAAAAAAAAGAAAAAATAAAGTAGTAATTAAACTACTTATTCTGGTTTTGAAATTAAGTCTGTTTTACAACCTGGGTTTCCTTCTTTCATGTGAGGGGTTCTTAAAACAGTATCATTTGCTTTTTCGATTTCTCTTGCTTCTTGTGCTAAT
>NZ_CAJODJ010000063.1:6783-13090 GCF_905233225.1 Methanobrevibacter sp. UBA212 | reverse complement strand
AAAGTTTTTGTAATGTTATTTAACATACATTGGTGAAAATATGGGTCGCAATATTCATGATATATACGACGTGATTTTGAAGATTATCATACTTGTGTATGGGGAAGGGTTTTTAAGGTTCATCGGCATTAACAAAAACATTAAAGAAGTGTTGAAGACGGAATTTGTTACATTAAAGGGTATTAAATTCTATTTGGACTTCTTGTGTTTGTTGGATGATGGTACCTTGTGCCATGTCGAGTTTCAATTTCCAAAAGCAAGACCTAACGATTTGGATAGGTTTTTTGACTATAACATTGTCACACAGGTTACGCACGGGGCATTGACAGAAACAATCGTAATCAATTTCACTTCTAAAAAGTTTTCAGAAAAAATCAGGATAATTGGCAGGTCCAAATGTTTCAATCCCGATTATGTATATCTGGGTGATATAGATTATGCAGGATATTGGCGAAATATTAATATAAAAGTTGAATCAAACCTTAAATTAACAGTCTTTGAAGAAATTGTGGTATTGCTTACATGTCTCATACCGGAGTGTAAGAAAAAAGCCCATATGCTTGATAAGATTTCTAAATTGCTAAAAAATAAAGAATTGTTTGATAAAACAAGATTCGAATATGTTCAAGCTATAATTCAGATGGAAATTGAAAATTTGATTTCCAAAGAGGAACAATCTAAAATAACTGAGGTGGTAGATATGACTCCACAGGCGGAAAAATTAATTTCTCAAGCAATTAGTGAAGTGCACAGAAAATCTGTACATGAAGCAAGAATTGATGGTATGAAAGAAGGTAAAGAAGAAATTGCAAAAAATCTTAAGGATTTGATGGATGATGAAGAGATTTCCAGGATTTCTGGACTCAGTCTTGAAAGAGTTAAACAGCTATAATGATTACTTTGCAAGTGTTCTCTTATCTAACGGGGGTGGCAGATATGAATCCTGAAGTGGAAAAATTAATTTCTCAGGTAATTGGTGAAGTGCAAAGAAAATCTCTATTTGAGGCAAAACTTGACGCTATAGAAGAGGGTAGGAAAGAAGGTAAGAAAGTAGGTAGGAAAGAAGGCAAGGAAGAAGTTGCAAAAAATCTTAGGGGAGTCATAGCTGATGAAGAGATTTCCAGAGTTTCTGGTCTTAGCCTTGAAAGAGTTAAACAGCTATAATGATTAGTTTGCAAATGCTCTCTTAACCTTTTAATATGAAGTGAAATTAATATGATAGTATGGCAAGCTACATAAATCATCCTTTACTCAAAAAAGATGCAATAGAATCAAGATTATACCAGCAGATTCTTGCAGGAGACGTATTAAAAAAAGGAAATACTATGGTTGTTGCACCTACTGCGTTAGGTAAGACAATTGTGGCCATTCTTGTAGCTGCAGACAGATTAAATAAAGTTAAAAACTCAAAGGTTCTCGTTCTTGCACCGTCAAAGCCATTGGCCATCCAGCATGAGGAAAGTTTCAAGGAATTCATCACACTGCCCTGCACCTCAATCACAGGTGCTGTCAAAACTGATGAAAGGGTTAAAAGATGGGAAGAGTCAAGAATCATATCAGCAACACCTCAAACCGTCGAATCCGATTTGCTGAATGGCAGATATGATTTGAGCAATGTCTCATTAATCGTTTTTGACGAATGCCATCACGGTGTCGGATCCTATTCCTACGTTTACCTGGCATCACGTTATGTTCAGGAATCCAACTTTAATCTTATTTTGGGATTGACCGCTTCTCCGGGTTCTGACAAGTATAAAATCAAGGAAGTGTGCGAAAATCTCTACATTCAGAATATTGTCGTCAAAACCGAAGATGACGCTGATGTCAAACCTTATTTCAACCCTGTCGGCATCGATTGGGTCAAGGTCAAGATGAGTTCGGAGCTTGCAAAAATCAAGGAATGCATTGACAAGGCATTGAAGGTAAGGCTTAAGGCTTTAAAGAATATGGGCATCATTAAAACAGTTTCCGTTGGTAAAGTTGATATCCTGAAGGCAAGGGGAAGGGTTCAGGGCGAAATCGCCCGTTCGGCAAATCCTGATAAGGAAATGTTCCGTGCCATTTCTATTTTGACCGCAGTCATCAATGTTCAGCATGCCCAGGAACTGATTGAGACCCAGGGTGTCCAGACATTCAACAAGTATGTTGCAAGATTGCGCAAAAAGCAGACAAAGGCTGCTAAATCCCTGATGGCGGATGATAATTTCGGTCGTGCAGTCAGGCTGGCGAAACAGGCTGAGAAGCATGGATGGGAACATCCCAAGTTGCGTGAAGTGACTAAAATCCTAAAAAAGGAACTGGGGGATGATGGCCAAACCAAACTCAAGACCACACGTTTTGATGATAGGAGTGATGAGGGTGCTTCAAAAATCATTGTATTCACTCAATATCGTGATACCCTTGAGATGATTCATCAGAAGCTTGAAAAGGAAGGAATAAAATCAGCCAAATTCTTTGGCCAGGCATCAAAGGATGGTGAAAAGGGCCTTACCCAAAAGGAGCAAAAGGCCATTATCAAGTCATTCAGAATGGGGGAATATGATGTGTTATTATCAACCAGTGTGGCTGAAGAAGGCATTGACATTCCTGCCGTTGATTTGGTGGTGTTGTATGAGCCGGTTCCATCTGAAGTCCGTATGATACAAAGGCGTGGAAGAACAGGACGTAAAAGGACAGGCCGTGTTAAAGTATTGATCACTGAAGGAACTCGTGATGAGGCCTATTATTGGTCAAGCCTGAGAAAAGAAGACCAGATGAAGAACCAGCTGATTGATCCTGTTGTTTTGGAAGAGTTGAATGCATCCGCTCTTGAGAGGATGGAAAATCAGAAGCATGTCAAGGTCATTGAAAAGCCTAAAGAGGAAAATGATTTTCCGATTGTCTATGCGGACTCCCGTGAAGGAAATTCAAAGGTAATCAGACATTTGACCGAAATGGAAATCGATGTTAAGGTCAGGTCCATGGCGGTTGCGGATTATCAGGTAAGTGATGAGGTTGCCATCGAGAGAAAAACCGCAAAGGACTTTGTCGACTCAATCGTTGACAAAAGATTATTCAAGCAGGCCAAGGAATTGTCTGAAGAGTTCAAGCATCCGATTATGATTCTTGAGGGGGATGATTTGTACGCAGGATTTATCCATCCTAATGCGATAAGGGGTACAATGGCCTCAATAGCGATTGATTTTGGAATAAGCATACTTCCTACAAGAAACGCTCAGGACACTGCCGCAATGATAAAGAGAATTGCAATACGTGAGCAGACCGGCGAGAAAACTTCCATTAATATTCGTACAGATAAAAAACCGGTCAGCCTTATGGAACAGCAGCTGTTCATTGTTGAATCCCTGCCGAATATCGGTCCGGTCAATGCCAAAAACTTGCTGAAGCACTTCGGTACCGTGTCAAAGGTATTCAATGCTTCTGAAAATGAGTTGCAGGAAGTTGAGGGAATCGGTAAAAAAACAGCTAAAGAGATTAGAAAGGTAATGGACTCCAAATACCTGTATTTCGAAAAGGAAATTAAGGAAAAGAGACTTCTCTAGAAGTTCCTTTTCATATATTCATAACTTTTTTTGATAGAATCGGTATCATTTACCTCAATGATGTAGATGCCATCATAATTTTTTTCTTCTAGCCTATTGACTATGCCTTTTAAATCAATAGAGCCTTCACCAAATGATAGGTGTGCATCATCATCACCAAAATTATCATGCATATGTATGTGTTTAATCGAATCAAAAATCATCCCGTCCGGAGAATATCCCACATGGTTGGCATGGCCGATGTCAAGTGTCATGGACATGTCCAGTGAAACGAGAAGATCATTCAGGTCATTCATGTTCTGATAAAGCATGCCGTCAAAGCCGGGCATGTTTTCGATTGTGGTCAGGACGCCCAAATCACGTCCGTAATCGCCGATTTCCTTAATTGATTCATTTGCAAATTCATAGACTCTGTCCAAAAAGTATTTGTTTGCCAGAAATGTGGCCAGTCCGGGATGGACAACTACGGCTTCCGCATTTATCTCATTGGCAAAATCAATGGATTCCTTGATTTGACTGATGGAATTCAGTCGGCTTTTTTCCTGAAGCGCTGCGATATTGACGTCCATGAAAGGTGCATGGACGGAATATTTCAAATTGAAGTTCTCCAATGTGCTGATATCTATTTTATCGTGAGGATATTGGTGGACAATCTCGGCATATTCAATGCCTAAATCTTCAATGAATTCCAAAACATTTTCCAAATCGTTTTCGATTCCTGCTAGTGTAGATGCTCCAATTTTCATATTAATCACATTTTTTGAATGGCTGTAATCTTCAAGCCCATCTCAATGGCTTCTATAAGAAAGTCAGATAATTCTATTCCTCTTTTGATTTTTATCTCTCCCTTTTTGGAGGTTGTTGCGGTCAGCAGGTATTCTCCGTCAATCATAATGTCGAAGTTTTTGCGGCCGTTGTCCTTTCCAAGTTCCAGAATCAGCTGCTTTTTGGTGTGCAGTATGTCTACTTCAAATGGTGCCTTATTGATTGGCTTTGCTTCAATTACTTCAACGCCCAGGCTGATTCCAATGCTTTCCTCAATCTCGGCAATCCTTTTTCCGTTTTTGCCGATGATTTTTGGCACAAACTCTTCAGGGATATAGATGTTGGCCCTTTCAGGTGAAATGACTTCGACCTCAACCCTCGCTTTTTTGGGGACAAGCTTTTTGACCTTTCTTAAAATTTCCTGCTCGGCGATTCTGTCGACTGAAGACTTATGGTTCTCTTCGCCGCCGGAGCCGTTCACCAGGTCGATATCCATTACAATGGTCTGCTCACCGTAAGTGTAGATTTCGTTTTTAAGCTCTCCGGTTTCAAAGTCCCTCACTTCAATCACCGGCCTTGCAAGGTCCGCCTCCTTCATGCCGGTCGGAACCTTTACAGTCATCTTTGTCTCATATACGCTTGTTACCTTACCGTTTTCAATGTAGATGCTTGTATCAACGATTGATGGGATTACTCCAAGCTCAACCCTTGAAGCTATTCTTTGAATTGCGTCAATCGGACGTGTTGCATGGACAACTCCAATCATTCCGACACCGGCCAGCCTCATGTCTGCAAAGATGTTGAAATCGGTGTTTTTCCTGAGCTCGTCATAGATTGTGTAATCCGGCCTTACAAGCAGCAGCACATCAGCGGTATTTTCCATGCTCCCCTCCAGTGGCGCATACTGGGTTATCTCGTCGGGCAACTGCAGGTCCCTTGGTGATTCCATGGTCTTCACGACCTTATTCAGTTTTGATGAGTAGTATTTTCCGATTGCCTGTACGAATGTTGATTTTCCCGCACCTGGAGATCCTGATATCAGAATACCTTCGGCGTTTGTTCTGATTCTTTCTAGAAGTTTATCGGATAAGTGATATTCCTTCAAATCGATATTTGCAACAGGTCTGACTGCAGTGATTTCCAGAGCTTCAGAAAATGGGGGATAGGCTATTGAAATTCTGTATTCCCGTGACTGCACGACAAATGATCCTTCCTTGTCGCTTTCCAGATATGTTTTTGGGTCGCTTTTTGCCTTGTCAAGGATTTCATCCATAATCTCCTTGAGCTGCCTGTAGGTGTAGCGCTTTTCATTCAGTATGACAAAGTCGATGTGTCCAGGTGTTCCCTTTTTTGCCATCGGCACAACGTTTTCCTTTAGATGCACTGACATTGTTTCGTCGTCAAAGTATTTTTCAATCGAAAGGGGCTTTATCTCGTATTCCTGCTCGTGGAAATAAACAGGAATTCCCTGGGATTTTGCAACTTCCGCCTGCACCTTGTCGTTGGTTACGAGTATTCCCATTTCGCTTCTTGCAAGGTCTCGGATGATGCTGTCTATCTCGCCACTTTTTGCATATCTGATGTCGTAATTTGTAGGCCTTTTTCCTTTAAAACTGACTGCCAGTTTGTCTTCATCCTGGAGTTTTTGCAGTTTCTGAAGTTCCTTCAATCCCCTATGGCCTTCTGCCCTGTTTGCATTGGCCTGATGTTCAAGTTCACAAACCACCGCTTCAGGCACAATGATTTCCGGATAGTCAAGTTCTCCCTTTTCTATAATCTCGGAAATTGCACCTATGATGACGGCGCTTGTGTCCGGTATTATGCGTTCCATTTTAATACACGTCTTCCGGGTTTATTATTCTTTCCAGGATGATGTCCAAATCATCGTCATTCAGGTTTTCAATATCTATCTTATGCTGGGTGTTCAGTTTCCTAAAAAAGCATGAGCGATAACCTTCATGGCATGCCGCACCGGTCTGGCTGATTTTTAAGATGATTGC
>NZ_CAJODJ010000063.1:0-6756 GCF_905233225.1 Methanobrevibacter sp. UBA212 | reverse complement strand
GATTCTCCCTTAAGCCATAATTTGTTTCTTGATGTGCTCCAATAATGTGCTTTTCCGGTTTCTATTGTTTTAATCAATGCTTCCTTATTCATGTTTGCCAGCATCAGTATTTCCTTTGTTTCGGCATCCTGTGCAATTGCAGTGATGACCTTGACGCCATCAATCTCATGTCTGAAGTTTATTTCCATGTTCATTCCTCTTTTAAGTAATTTATGATATTGTCGATTTCAACCGCTTCCTGGTCACCGCTGACCATGTCCTTGACGGTCACTTTGCCTTCGGCCAGGTCATTGGCACCTATTATGACCATCTTTTCAACTTTTATTTTATCTGCATAGTTCATAAGCTTCTTGAATTTTTTTCCGTTCAAATCGACATCTGTCTTGAAGCCGTTTTTTCTTAAAATCTGTGTTATTTCAAATGCCTTGGCTCTTACGTCTTTGGAGATTGGAGCGACATAGACATCCAGGTGTGAAGGAAGCTCTTCCTTGTCGGTGAGTTCCTCAATCGCATTCATCAGCCTGTCGAAACCCAGTGCAAAACCGGTTGATTCAACTTCCTGGCCTCCGAAGAGTTTTACAAGGCTGTATGATCCTCCGCCGCAGATTTGCTTTTGGGCGCCGAGCTCGGGAACATATATTTCAAACACGATTCCTGTGTAGTAGTCAAGTCCCCTTGCAACTCCAAGGTTTAAGGTGTAATTTTCAACGTCGAATGCTTCTAATAAATTTATTAACTCTTTCAGCTCTTCCAAAGCTTCCTTTGGTTCTTCGTATGGAGCGATCAATTCCTCAACATCTGAGATGATGGACTTGTCCCCAACAAGGTCAATGAGCTTTAAGAGAATCTGGTTCAATTCGTCATTGTCGATTACCGGCTCATCGCCGCTTAAGGATTCAATCAGCAAATCCTTGTCTCCCTTGTCGATTACGACCATGATTTCCCTCTGGGTTTCCTGTGTTATTTCAAAGTGCTTGAAGAGTCCCCTGATGATTCCAAGGTGGTTGATGTTCACGTCTGCTGTTGTGATTCCGAGTGACTGGATTGCATCTGAGCATAATGCGATTACTTCGGCCTCTCCCTGTGGGGTCTTTGCGCCGATCAGCTCGCATCCGAACTGCCAGAACTGTCTGAACCTGCCCTTTTGAGGCCTTTCATATCTGAAGCAGCTTCCGTAGTAATATAATTTGATTGGCTTTACGGCAGTCTTTTCAAGTTCGTTAAGGTATAGTCTTGCCACTGGTGCTGTTATTTCCGGTCTTAATGTCAGTTCCCTGTCTGATTTGTCCTTGAAATTGTATAATTGGTTTACAATTTCTTCTCCTGATTTTGTTGTAAATAACTTTAATTCTTCAAATAAAGGTGTTTTGATTTCTTGATAACCATAACTTTCAAATACTTTTCTTAAGGTACTTTCAGCTTGTTTTCTTTCTCTCATTTCTTCAAATAGAAAGTCTCTAGTACCTCTTGGTCTTGTAAATTCCATTTTTACACTCCTTGTATATGATATAATAATTATGTTTTTGCAAAGTTATATAATCTTTTGTTTATGGAATTTTAAAAAACAATGGAAATCTTTATATATCATGTTTCAATGACTAAAATTTTTCAAAATGGCTTCAACAAGCCTTAAATATGATTTAATATATAATAATATGTTAAAAAGTCGTTAATATCAAAAGGAGGTAGATAAGTATGATGTATTTTTTAGAAAATACTTACTTATTGTTCACTGCAATTTTTTGTTGTTTTGATTCTCCTTTCTCCATTCATTTAAGTGAGGTGAAAGCATGGAGCTAGTTATGTTCCTGATTGCAACATATTACTTCAATATCGTCATGTTATTGATGTTAATGTTTGCAATGAAATAGGAATATAACGCTCCATTTCACCTCTCTCCTAAATTAAATTAAGGCAATGATAATATCACAATTGATGAATTTTTATTGGAAATTGCCAGGTTTCCATGGAGGCTTTTTCTGGATTCAATGAGCACTGTCATTGCCTTAACAATCATGTTTATATATGACATTCTATATAATTATTATTAAGAGTGTTTCTCTTGTGGAAGCCTCGTAAATGAATGGATATAATTAATGTCTAACCTGGTTATTGTAGGTTTTTCCTACAATATAGACATTAATTTCTAGTTTTTAAATTATCTCAAAGGAAATTTATTTTTATGGATATTAAAGGCAGTACAAATATTGTAGGATTGATAGGACATCCTGTCGAGCACAGTTTCTCACCGCCAATGCATAATGCTGCATTCGAGGCTTTGGAAATGGATTATGTCTATGTAGCTTTTGATGTTGATCCCCTAAACCTGAAATCAGCGATTGATGGTGCAAAATCATTAAACATAAAGGGTTTCAATGTAACAATTCCTCATAAGATTGAGGTAATGAAACATCTGGATGAAATCGATGAGGTGGCTGCTCTGATAGGTGCCGTCAACACAATCGATTTTAAGGACATGAAAGGCTACAATACCGATGGTATCGGTGCTGTCAAGGCAATTGAAGAGGTAACTTCAATCAAAAATAGAAATGTTGTGGTTGCAGGTGCAGGAGGTGCTTCAAGGGCCATATCATTTTACATTGCAAAATATGGTGCTGATTCTTTAACAATTTTGAACAGGAATGTCGAAAAGGCTGATAATTTGGCTAAGGATGTTTCAAATTCCAATTTGATTAATGATGTTAAATCAGATTCAATGTCCGAAATTAACAGTCATGTGACTGATGCAGATATCCTGATTAACACCACACCTATCGGAATGCATCCGAATGTTGATGTCAAGCCAATCGTGCTTGCGGATAATATGCATGATGATCTGGTAGTATTTGATGCGGTCTACAATCCCAACGATACGGTACTTATAAAGGAAGCAGTTAAGGCAGGTGCAAAGCCGGTTTATGGAATAAAAATGCTGCTTTATCAGGGTGCTGAAAGCTTTAGAATCTGGACAGGCCGTGATGCACCGGTTGATGTTATGGAAGACGCTTTGAGAAAAACACTTGGTTTGTGAGGATAATATGGATTTTCTGTTTGATGTTTCCGGTTTGGCAGGTGACGAAGATGACTTTTCAACATCCAAAAAGGATGTCCTGAAATATCTGAAAATTATTGGAGTGGACACCCGTTTCATATCATACACTCCCGAAAAGATTTACATCAACAATTTAAGGTTTTCAAGGTTTTCAAGAAAAAAGGAAGCCACCTTCAACAGGCAGTATCCGGAAATCGAAGTCGTGAGAAACAAGCTGTTCCAGAAGATCTGCGCAAAGTCATCAAAGCATCTTGCATTGGAAATCGAGCCCAACTCCAGAATACTGATGCCTGAGGACAATTTCCTTGTCGAGCTTTTGATGGAGCCGTACACCAGAAAATACGGTGCAAAGCTGGTATATGAGGGAGATTATGACCTGGCAGTAAATCCTCTGATTCTGGATGACCAGGTGAATAATGTTTTTGAAGGCATTTTCAAGGGCGAAGGTCTGAACCTGACTAAAAGGGAGGGGGAAATCTATCCGTTGGTCAGCGTATCACTTGACTGGATAAATTCATTTTTAAAAATGGATGGTCATGATCCAATCGAATGTGAAAATAAGGATGAGCTGGCACATTCATTCAGTGAATTTTTGGATGATGTCGCTCCGCAATATAAAGATAATGTGGTCAGCGCCAGCGTATTTATCAGTGAAAAGTTAAATTCACAATAATATTATTTAAAATAGATTAAAAGCTGAAAAGTGTTGTTTGCTTATCTGCTTTCTTCTCTTTTTTCTCTTCAACTTTTTCTTCTTCAATAATTTCAGGCTCTTCTATGACTTCTTGCGGTGTTTCATCAATTTCCTGAATTTCAAACGGCAGCTCATCATCACCGGAAGGCTCTTCAGCTTCCGGAATCACATTCATCATCTGGTTTTGAAGCTCTTCTGCACGCCTGTCACGCTCTTCGACTCTCATTTGAGCCTTTTGCTTTTCCATTTTTGTGATGACCTTCTTAGGTATCTTCTTTTTCCTGAACCTTTTGATTTCCTTTTCATCAAGCTCTAGAAAGTCGGAGATTTCCCATGCAAGCTCGTCATTTTGAAACATTATCTCCATGTATGGAAACATTGAAACGGCCACCCTTCGTGAAACGTGCATCTTTTCAAACATCTTTTCTGCAATGTCGTCTCTAAGATTCCTTTTGGCACGGTTGCGGCTCATCAATCCGAATATGCTTGGGGTCTGGATTTTTGTGAACTTCTTGTAGGTGTCATGTTTTGCGCTGCTAACTCCGATTCCCATAAAGTCGCTTGCATATTTCCAGTATCCATAGTTTCTGCTGCTTTGAGCCCTTCCAAAGTTGATATCTGCCTTTGAAATGTACTCGTATGCCTTTTTGATTTCATCTGGTTTTTTGTATTCCCTTGGAATGTTTTCGGCGATGTATTCCATTACTAATGTCGGATCCTCTTCAATCCACATTGCTTCCTTGACGTGTGCAGGTGTTTTGCTTTTCAAAACGGCGGTTATCGCATTGAAAATGTCTGAACGGCTATCCTTTGTAACCATGCCCTCAACATCTTTCACTTCCAGGGTATGGTCCTTGTCGCTTAGGGCCTGCAGGGTATTAATTGCTGAGCGAACGTCTCCCTGTGATTTGACTGCAATCTCCTTTAGTGCCGCAGGCTCGACTTCAACCCCTTCGGCCTGAGCAATCTTTCTAAGAAGCGCTGAAATCGAATTCCAGCGGGACTTTTTCATCTTGATTACCTGACATTTAGGCTTTATTGACTGCAGCCTTTTGGAGTAGAAGTCATTGGCCATCAGAATCATCGGGTGCTGGGAGGATTTTATGATTTTGCCGATTTCGGCAACTCCTCCACGGTCGTTTGTTCCATGAATTCCGTCGACTTCGTCAAGAATGATTAATTTGTATTCGTCTCCAAAAAGGGACCTTGAAGTCGAGGATTCGCCGATTGTGCTTTTGATAACGTCCTGTGAACGCTTGTCACTGGCATTCAGCTCAATGGATTCTGAAAATTCCTTTGCTATTATCAATGCCAGTGTTGTCTTTCCGATGCCCGGCGGTCCAACCAAAAGAAGGGGTATCTGCGGGTTGCCTTTTTTCCACTCGCTGACCCAATCAGTGATTATCTTAATCTCTTTTTTGTTACCGACAACTTCCGATAGCTCTTGAGGTCGGTATTTATCAGTCCATAACATTTCTATACCTTATAAGAATTGTGCGAGTAATGCTTCGAGCTGTATTCTTGGATTGGCTCCTTCCCTTATTCTAAAATCGCATTCTGCAATTGCTTCAATCAGATTCATGTAGATGCCGGGATCCATTTTTCCATCAATTGCCCTTTTTGAGACATCCTGATAGATTTGGGCCACCATGTCCTCTCCGCTGGTTCCCTGAAGCACCATTGTTTCTCTCAATATGGTACGGGCACCCATAAAGTCACCCATAAGTGCCTTGGTTATCATGTTTCCGATGTCCTGCGGTTTTGCCTTGGATACCACTTCATAAACTGAATCCTCGGTCACCGCTTCGCCTTCGGAGGTTGCGGCCTGAAGGACATTGACTGCCTTTCTCATATCCCCTTCGGCAAAATAGACTATTGAATCAAGGCCTTCATCGGTCGCTTCGAATCCTTCATTTTCACAAATGAATTCAAGACGGCCTTTGATTTCCTCTGCCTTAAGCGGAGCGAATCTGAATATTGCACACCTGGATTGAATAGGGTCTATGATTTTTGATGAATAGTTACATGAAAGTATAAATGAGGCGGTTTTGGTATACATTTCCATTTCACGACGGAGCGCATGCTGTGCATCTTTTGTCATGTTGTCGACTTCGTCCAGGAAAATTATCCTGAATGGGGCGCCAACAGGCTTCAAACGACAGAAACTTTTGATGCGGTCCCTTACGGTATCGATTCCTCTTGCATCAGAGGCGTTCAATTCCAAAAAGTTCTGTCTCCAGTATTCTCCCAATATGGATTTTACCAGTGCTAAGGCTGTGGTTGTTTTACCGACACCTGCAGGACCTGTAAACATCAGGTTAGGCATGCTTCCTTCGCCTACATATTTTTCAAGTCTAGCTACGATTTGCTTTTGTCCTACGACGTCTTCTAATTTTTGTGGTCTATATTTTTCTACCCATGGTCCGCTCATTTAATCACCATTTTTTTATCAAATTAGTGAAAGAATACTTCGACCTCTTTTAGGTCGGAGATGAATTTCACAAAAAAGACACAGAGTCATTTTTTTCAAATATATATTTGAAAATAACTTTTCAAATCCTCTTTCACTTTATTTATATAATTCGTATATTCATATATTTTTTCATTGGTTGTTAGATGGTGTGTGTTTTATCATAATAATGCAAGAATACCTCGTTTTCTTTAAGTCGTGGATGAATTGCAAGTTGGGTATAATTTTTGTGAATTGTTATTTATTGGGTTTCATTTGTCATGATAATTGATTTTAATATTTTTTTGTATGGGTATTTGTAATTCAGTGTACTTTCAGTTTTTTTGGGGGCATTTATTTTTGTATTTTTTTTGATATGTATCACTTACAATGGAAAATTTGTAGTTTCATTTGTATTTTTCTTGGTGTTTATTTAATGTTTCTTGTTGTTTTTTAAACGTTTTTTAGTTGATTTTTGTGGGCGATATTACTTTTCAAATGCTCTCTGGGTATCTTTATATATTAATGGAGCATAAATTGTACTATTATGTGAAGATGGGT
>NZ_CAJODJ010000062.1:0-6803 GCF_905233225.1 Methanobrevibacter sp. UBA212 | reverse complement strand
CGAAACAATCATGAAAAATAATTGGGATGCCAATTACTATGAACATAATAATCAATTAATTTTGAAATTATTAAACTTTAAACAAATAAACTGATATTTCTATTACTAACGATTGAATGTAAAAAATGAATCATAAAGTTATAAATAGGGTTAATGATTAACATGATTTTTTAATTGATAGTTAATTTTTATAAATTCCTTAATATGTTTATTTTATGATTTAAAGCATTTTAATGAAAAATAAAAAAAATATTGTTGGTTGATGATAAAGGTTGATGATTATGGCTGAAATCATATTAATTGATATTAACAGTCTTATTGATTTGACTGAAAAATGGAAAATATAGTCTGGCATACAAACCTAACTTCATGAGAAATTAAGAAAAGTTAGTATTATAAAACTAAAATATTAAAAAATTAAAAAAGTTAGTCTTATATACCTAAAAATACATAATAATATTATGGTTCAAAGAGATTTATATATGGCACAAATAATCCCGTTAATTGATAATGAGTTAATCAAAGTGATTACAGGCATTAGGAGATGTGGAAAATCATACATGTTAGGATTAATCAAAGAAGAACTCATCAAAAGAGGAGTAAAAGAACATAACATCATACTCATTAATTTCGACAGTAAAAAATATAAAAACATCAAAAACAATAACGAACTAGATAAAATTGTTGAAAAAACAATAAAAAACAAAAAAGGAAAAGTATACCTATTCTTTGATGAAATACAAAATGTAAAAAAATGGGAACGATCAATTGCAGGATATAAAATAGATTATGACTGTGACATCTTCATCACAGGTTCAAACTCCAATTTACTATCCGGAGAACTGGCAACCCACTTGACAGGAAGATACTTCGAAATAAAAATGTACCCATTCTCATATCAGGAATTCCTAAAATTCCACCAAAAATCCAGCAGCATAGACATGTTTAACGAATATCTCCAATATGGTGGAATGCCACAAACATTTCTGCTTGATGAAACACAAAAGATAGACTATCTCGATGATTTATTCAACTCAATTTTCTATAAAGATATTGTCAAAAGGTACCAAATACGAGACATCGACATTCTAGAAAGACTAACAACATTCATTTTTGACAACATAGGAAACATATTCTCAGCCTCAAGCATTACAGAATACTACAAAGAAGAAATGAACATTAAAATTTCAAACAAAACCATAACAAACTACTTAAAATACCTGGAAAATGCATGCTTCATAAAAAAAGTAAAAAGAGAAGATTTAGAAGGTAAAGGCATTTTAAAATTCAATGAAAAATATTATGTAACCGACCATGGCTTTTGTGAAGCAAAAGCAAAAGGAAACAAAGACAACATAGGGCGTGTAATAGAAAACATGGTATATTTTGAATTTCTAAGAAGAGGATGGAAAATAACAATCGGAAAAACAAAAAATTATGAAGTTGACTTTGTTTGCAGAAAACACAAACAGACAATCTACGTACAAGTAAGCTATTTACTCGAAAGTGAAGAAACAATCGAAAGGGAGTTCCGACCATTTTCAAAAATCAAAGATCATTACCCTAAATATATCATAACAATGGACCAATTCGATCGATCACGAGATGGGGTAAAACATATTAACTTACTAGAGTTCCTAACAGACACAGACAAATAATTTGCCCATGCACATTATGAATCGGCAGGTGAGAAAGTTTAGGCATCCTCAATCCGGATTCCATTGTTGAGTATGTCCAGAAATTCGGTGGAATAGTCTATTCCGTCCAACTCAATGCTTTCGCTGTATATCTTCCACAGGACAAGTGACTGGAAGGTTATGCTGTAACAGAGTGTTCCAAGCACCCTAGGGTTGACTTTCCTTATTCTTCCCTCCTTGATTTGGAGAGTGAAGAACTCCTCAAACTTGTCCAGTATTGCATCTGTAATCTGTGCAATCAAAAGCTTCTTGTCGGAGACTGCCCTCACGTCCTCAAGAGCCACCTTGATGATGCTGAAATCCTCTTCGGGAAGGTTGATGAGTTCTGTGAAATTGCTTCTGAGATACTCGTCGGTTTCCTCATCCTCTCTAAAGTCGAAAATCTCCTCCAGCTTGCCAATGAGTATCTGGAAATGGTACGCCTTTGTGATTTCAACGAGATTGTTCTTGTTTTTGAACTTCCTGAATACTGTAACCTCATTCACGCCCGCTTCTGCGGCAATCCTTTTGGTTGTGGCCTTTGCGAGGCCTTCCTTTTGAATGATGTCAAATGCTGCCCTTACGATTTTCTCCTCGGTGTTGTCAAGTTCTATCTTCATAATAAATTATATCAATTGTTAAACATTTATATTTATCTAAAAAAATAGGGTTTAGAGTTAACCAAACCTAAATTCGTATGATTCGTTGATTTTTCCGGTGATGAGGATTATTTTTTCTATCATATTATATTACACTTGAACAATAACTTTTTTTGATTTATTTTATTTAAATAAGTTATTTTAACTCAAATTAACTATTTTAAGATAATTATGGTCTTTATTTATTTTTTTTGCATTTCATTAACTTTATATACTATTAAAACATAATATGATTTAAGAAATTATTGGATATTTGGGTATAATTTCAATTGTATTTAATTTTGATGAAATCCATTGAAATTAGATTATTCCAATTGAATCGGTGCTTTTAATGTTTTCATGATTGGTGATTTCACAATATTAATAACCTCCATAAAATAATATTTATTATTGATCATGAGGTGTTATAAAATGTCTGATAATGAAATTATTATTGGTGATGAAATGATAGAAGCAAAACTGAGGGAGAAATCAAATAAGTTAAACATCTCAATTGATGAACTAATCGATCGCTATATCAGGAGAGGTCTGTTTTGTGATGACTATTATGTGCCTCCTAAATACACTAGGGAGGAAATGCTTGAAAGAGGTAGAAAAGCTGTTGAGAGGGACCGAAAAAACGGGTATCCTCCGATGAAACATAATTTCGATGTTTTTGTTGGAAGATGGAACAAGTCAGATAAATAAATGGCGGTGCATTCAATGATTTTTCTGGATACTGGATATTTTGTGGGATTGCTTGATGATAAGGACTCTCATCATGAGGATTCCTTAAAAATTAAAGAATTTTTAGATGATTTAAACGAAACCACCGTAATCAATACAACTGTTCTTGTTGAAACATTAAATAAGTCTGTTGGAACCTGTGATGTTTTAAAAGATCTTTATATGGACATTCGTGAAAATAATCTAATAATACCTTTGTCTTATAAAGACTATTTAAAATCATTAGAAATTAATGGGTGGTATGGAAATTCCATTAATTACAGTGACTGCACAATCATTAAAACCATGATTGATTATGATATTCAAAGAATCGTTTCATTTGACAGTGGATTTGACAAAATCAAAAGTTATGAGGTAATTTCCAGAGTGTAATTGGGGGATGACAATGGATTTTCATTATGAAATCAAAAACAAAAAACTCAAGGAATTGGTTGAAAAAAAGGCTCGTGAGACCAACAGGTCGGTTGATGAGGTGATATGGGGATACATCAATCGGGGATTGATGGATGATGCCATTGAAAATGAGATTTTTGAGCATTCTCATTCAAAAGAGTTTTTAAATGAAGTAAATGATGCATTGGGTGTTGATTAGCACCTGATAATTACATTTTTTCTTGAAATCATTTACTAAAATTATATGGTAAAAATTACATTAAAAAAAGTTATGGTTTAGAGTTAACCAAACCTAAAATTCGTATGATTCGTTTATTTTTCCGGTGATGTCACGGATTTCGGCTGTTGCCTCTTCAAGGTGGAAAATTCCCAGTTTGAATCCGGTTTCATCGTTGTAGATTCCCTGAAGGAATTCATTTCCCGCAACAATGCTTTGCCCGAGTGTGTAGTCCTCTTCAAAGACAGCCTTTCCGTAATACCTTAAGAAATCGGTTTCCACAAGGGCAACGATTTCAACATATGGGTTTTTTCTCATCTGCTTGTAGACTTCCTTGAAATCCCCCACGCCAAAGTAGATCTTGCCGTCCTTTAAAATATGAAAGCCTAACGGTCTGTTTTTAGGTTTGTCTCCGTCAACTGTTGCCAGGAAAAACACTTTCGCTTCGTTTAAAAATTCATCTATTCTTTCAGCACCTTCTAATGCCATTGTATCACCTCAGTATTATTTTCTTGAATATAATTATATAATATATATTATATTAAGATGTTAGTTTCAACAGTCTCTCATTAATTAGCAAAATTATTTTTACCACTTGCAATAGATTTAATCTCATGAACATGAGGGGGATATTGGCAGTAGGTCTGGTTTTAATATTCGTTTTAATGGCATCTGCAAGCGCTGCAGACAACGCAACGATTGAAAATTCCACACAGAGTGATGCAATTGCCAAATCAGGTGACATAATCGATGATATCAACGTGACATTTGACGAGAAGATGTGGCAGGATAATCTCTCAGACATAAGCGTCGAGCTTCCAGAAGAAACGTCAGGAGAGTTCTGCATAAAGCTGAATAACGAGGCAATCTACAACGAGACAATCACGGACCATTCATTCAAGATTCCGATAAAGCTTCCGAAACCTGATAATGCTCTGGTAATCAACATATATCCTCCACTGGATTTCAAAGCATACAAGGTATCAGCATTCTACAACGGAATAGACCTCAACCTCAACAGGTCCCTTAAGGTCATGGCCAATCCTCCGGACTATGAGAACATACGTTTCCCTGAGGAAATCCTTCAGAATATGGACCGTCAGGTCATTCTCATCTTTCCAAGGTCCGCCAACGGCATCGTTGAGTTCTATATCGATGATGAGCTGATTGAAAGGACCAATCCAAGGTCGCTCTTTACATGGGAAAACGACCCATTTTCAAATCGGGAACTGGGAAACCACACGGCCAAGATAAGCTATCTCGGCGATGACTACTACCGTCCATTCAACAGGTCATTCAATTTCACCGTGACAAATGTGAAGATAAGCATTCCGAAGGTAATCAACATAGGCCATGACGACTGCATTGCCGTTGAGGCATCAACCACCGCTTCTGCAACCGTAAAGGTTTTCCTTGATGACAGGCTGATTGCAAATTCGAAGATGTATAACGGAGAGTTCATAATGTCTCTTGAAAAGTACATAAGATACACAGACCGTGAAATCAAGGTGGTCTTTGAAGGCAAGAACCTCTCAAGAACAAAGACTCAATCACTAAACATGACCTATGACTTTGACGTGTGGCCATTGACATTCACATACGGCGATAAGAACACATTTGAGGTCATGCTGCCGGACACACTGAACAATGACCTTCTAACAGTTGTAATAAACGGCACAGCATATCCTTTCAGGCATTCCCCGAATATGGCCAACAACATAATTGAGGTGGACATATCCAACCTTGATTCAGGCAGCTATGTGCTTTTCGTATCATTTGCAGGTGATGAGAAATACTACGCTCTTGCCAGAAGCTACAATCTTTCCGTAAGCTATCGTTTTCATGTTCCGGATGAAATCGAATACAGGGATTCATCCAGAGTCCAGCTAAATCTTCCGGGCGATGCAGTGGGAAATCTGGTCGTTTATGTTGACGAAAAGCTATTGGCCTCACAAAGACTTGTCAAAGGCCATGGAGAGGTTATAATCGACTCATTTTCTGCAGGCAAACATGACCTCGTCGCCAAATACGACGGTAGCGATTATGATGTGCGTGATGTCAACACCTCATTTTATATCATGCCTAAAATCAGCCTGGATTACAGGTTCACCGCCGGTGAGGACAAGTATGTCATGGTTGAGGTTTCAGCCCAATCCAAAGGTTATGTGATATTCACCATTGACGATAAGGAATATAAGGTTTACATCAAAAACGGAATTGCAAAATGTTCCCTTAAAAACCTGGAGGCCGGCGAACATGACATATTCATCGACTATTATGGGGATGACGGATTCGGGGACCTATCAAACTGGAGGGTCGTGACAGTATCAAATGCCAGAATCAACACCATCTCAAGCGAAGCGACATTCAATGGAGTCAACATTAAGGTAAAGCTCCTTACCAAGGACGGAAAAGCGCTGGCATCCAAGGAAGTTACAGTCAAGTTCAACGGCAAGAAATTTAAGGTCAAAACTGATAAAAACGGAATTTTGACATTTAAAAAATCAATGAAACTCAAAAAGAAAAGCTATTCTTTAAAAATCTATTATATGGGCAGTCAGATGACCAAAAAGCTCAAGACAAAACCGGTCAGCATAAAGGTGAGCAAAACCAAAAGGAAACTGATCATCAAGGCAACAATCAACAAGAAAATCAAAAACAAAATTGTCAAAATCAAAGTCAATTCCAAAAGGTTCACTGTCAGGACAAACGGAAAAGGCGTGGCCAAACTGGCTGTCAAAAAGCCTAAAAGGATTATGGGCATCAGCGCCACCTATAAGAAAAGCACAGTTCGTGCATAATTCCTATTAATTTTTTTTTGAATTTATCAAATTAGTGAAAGAATACTCCGGCCTCTTTTAGGTCGGATATGAATTTCACAAAAAAGACATAGAGTCATTTTTTTTTAATCAATATTTTTTGAATAATTACTTTTCAAATGCTCTCTCACTTTGTTTATATATTCTGTATAGTCATATATATTTTTTGTAGTGTTAAAAAATCTTTTAATGGTTTTTTATTGGTTATTAGATGGTGTGTTTTATTTATGCCTGAGGTTTTGAGTTGTAAATGTGGTATTAATCCTAATTGGGATTTGAAGATTGCTTTTTGGGATGCTTTTGGAGCTTCACG
>NZ_CAJODJ010000061.1:0-8068 GCF_905233225.1 Methanobrevibacter sp. UBA212 | reverse complement strand
ATTAAGTCTGTTTTACAACCTGGGTTTCCTTCTTTCATGTGAGGGGTTCTTAAAACAGTATCAT
Source organism: Methanobrevibacter sp. UBA212 (assembly GCF_905233225.1). Classification (NCBI taxonomy): domain Archaea; kingdom Methanobacteriati; phylum Methanobacteriota; class Methanobacteria; order Methanobacteriales; family Methanobacteriaceae; genus Methanobrevibacter; species Methanobrevibacter sp. UBA212. Next base: position 8,004 of record NZ_CAJODJ010000061.1, on the reverse strand, counting down.
TTGCTTTTTCGATTTCTCTTGCTTCTTGTGCTAATTTAGCAGCACATGCAGCAATTTCGTGAGCAGCAGCTACTAATGGGATGAAGTTTTCGAAACCTTTGGTCATGAAACAACCTTTCATGTCTAAGTTAGCAACGGATCCTGCCATTTCGTATGCAGCGATAGCTTTTGCTTTTGCGTATGGGTTTGCGAATCCACCAGCTTCTGCAGCTTTTTCAGCAGTAACAATGAGTTTAGGTAATTCGATTGCACCAGCTTCTGCTTGTTCGATTACAGTGTCAATGGTTTGTTGGACTAATCTTAATGCACCGGTTTCTGCGAGTACTTTTAAGATGTCGGAGTTGAAAATAGCCATTTCAGTTGGGTCTAACCATTCTCTTTTTGCACCAATCATTGGGTCGGACATAACGATGATGTAACCTAAGCCTTGTTCATCCATTTCGTCTTTTTTACCTTTACCAGGTGCGTCACCGATGATAATAGCTGGAACATCTTTTTCGGATAACATTTCTCTTGCTTTAGCTGGTCCAGGTGCTCCTGGGTTTGGGCTAATGAAGATTGCGAAATCAGGTCCGAAAGCGTCTATTTTAGGTACGACGTCTTCTACTTGTTCTGGGTTCATTTTTGCTCCAGATCCAAAGGTTCTTACATCGATGTTTGGTCTGTCTGCTCTTTCGTCTAACAATAGGTCAATTACTGGTGAAGTACCAATATTACCACTTTTAATAATAGCAATTTTAACTACCATAATTTTGTCTCCATATTTGATAATAATAATTTTCATTCAAAAACTATTTAAATTTTATCATAAATATGCAAGAATACCCCAACTTCTGTAAGTTGGGGATGAATTGCAAGTTAGGTATACTTATATTAAATCTGATTTTTAATGGGTATTTTTTTTATTTTTATCGTTTTTTTGTTATTTTTTGTGTATTATTTTATCTTGAGTGTACTTTTAAATTTTTATTCTTATAGGGGATGGGGATTAGTTTTCAAATGCTCTCTGTAAATCTTTATATACCATTACATTAGAAATAGTATAATATCATTTGTAAAAAAATGATATCGATAGTTAAAAAATATGATTGAATGAGGGCTTTTTAAATGGTGGAATTTGTTAGGAAGAATCTTGAGGTTAGAATTTATCCTACTAAAATGGATCGAAATGATGATGGTGAAAAGACTGTCAGCATTAGCAAAATCGAATCCAACATAGGCATTACCCGTTTCATATACGACAAGGAATTGACATTCATCAAAAACTTTGAAAAATTATTAATACAATACGGATACAATGTAAATAAACTAATAATAAATGACAAGTCATGTAATGTTCTTTTAAAGATGTTAAGAGTGGATTATTCTTTTTTAAAAAAAGCAGAGTCCAGTAGCAGACAACAGGCACAAAGAGACCTCATTAACGCATTTAAACGCTATTATGATCCCACTATCAAATCAGATTATCCGGTTTTAAAAACAAAGAAAAAATCCAATAAAAATTCATTCCGCATAATGAACAACAAGAACGTTAGAATAACCAAAGACAAAAATGGACACGATAAAATAAAACTAGCAAAATTAGGAATAGTTAAATTCAGAACAAGCAAAGAATACCGCGAATTATTACACCGAGGAAGTGACAAGAATGACGAAACTGTAAAAATCAAACACGTAACAGTTAAAAAAGTAAATGGCATATATTATGCTGTTTTCAATATTAAACAATTATATATCCCAGAACCCATAATAGGACCAAAACAACAAGTGGGAATTGATATCGGATGTAGTAAACTAGCTGTTCTATCAAACGGTGAAGAGATACCCAATCTTGATCTAAATAAAGAAACAGACAACATCATAAGATATCAAAAAACCATGGACCATCATGATCAGTATTCCATCAGGTATAGGGAAGCACAAATACAATTCAATAAGTCCTGGCAAAAGCTCCTGAACAAGCGAAAAGACTACTACAATAAAGCGGTGAATTATATCGTTAAAAATAGTTGTTTGGTTGTCGTTCAAAATGAAAACATCATATTCTGGAAAAACGACAAAAACTTAAGTCACAGCATACAGCTAAACGCACCACGAGACTTTCTCAATAGACTAGAACGAAAATGCAAACAGGAAAGAGTGAAATTTGTAAAAATTTCCAAATATTATCCATCCACTCAAATCTGCAGCAAATGCCACAAAATAAATAAAAAAATCAGCAGACGCGAAAATCTAGGAATAAGAGACTGGGAATGCCCGCATTGCCATACACACCATGACCGTGACGTTAATGCGGCTAAAAATATCCTTAACAAAGGATTACAAATCGTCGGGACGACGATGCAGTAAAAAAATTTCCAAAAAAAAATACAATTTTTTTGGTTTGCGAATCCCCATCCTCTAAAAAGGGCGGGGAAGTTCAATATTTGAAAATTTGTGGGGGTTTTGTTTGTTTCTTTAGAAATTATTTGTTGTGCCTAAAACTAATTGTTTCTAACCGAAAATCTAAATAAAGACAAAATTATCAATTAAAAGTGTAAAAAATCTTTAAAAATAGTAATAGAGTGGTTCCGACGAGACTCGAACTCGTGATCCCCTCCTTGTAAGGGAGGTATCATACCAACTAGACCACGGAACCAACAAACATTATTATGATTTTACTATTATATATACTTTTCTATTTTTCCAAATTCTGTTGATGAATATATTTTAATAATGATAAAAACAATATTTATTATTGTAAAAAATTTTGAAGTGATAAAATGGCTTGGGATGACACAGCTAGTAAAATATGGTTTGATGGAAACATGGTAGACTGGAAAGATGCAAACATTCACGTACTCTCTCATGTTGTCCATTATGGTACAAGTGTTTTTGAAGGAATTCGTGCATATAAAAACGAAAACGGCGTAGGAGTATTCCGTCTAAAAGAGCACGTTCAACGTTTGTTTGATTCCGCAAAAATCTATAAAATCGAAATTCCATTTACTCAAGAAGAAATCGAAGAAGCAATCCTAGAAACAGTTCGTGTCAATGAATTGGATGGATGTTACATACGTCCTATCGTATTCAAAGGCTATGGGGAACTTGGAGTTGACCCTTCCAACTGTCCTGTAAATGTGGTTATTGCCGCTTGGGAATGGGGATCATACTTAGGTGAGGAAGGAATGGCAAACGGTGTAGACATCGGAGTTTCATCCTGGAGAAAACCTGCACCTGACACTTTCCCTGCACTTGCAAAATGTGGTGCAAACTACATGAACTCCCAATTGGCTAAACTTGAAGCTATCGACAATGGTTATGATGAAGCCATCATGCTCGATTATGAAGGACACGTTTCCGAAGGAAGTGGAGAAAACATATTCCTCGTCGAAGGCGAAAAACTGTTCACACCATCAATGTCCTCATCCAATCTAAAAGGAATTACCAGAGATTCAGTAATGACAATTGCACGTGACTTAGGATATGAAGTTGTAGAGGAAGTAATTTCAAGAGAAAGATTATACGCTGCTGATGAGGTATTCTTCACAGGAACTGCAGCTGAAGTTACTCCAATTCGTTCAATTGACCACAGAACCATTGGAATCGGTAAAAGAGGACCAATTTCAGAGAAAATCCAAACAGCTTTCTTTGATATTGTAGAAGCTAAATCAGAAGATAAGTACAACTGGTTATCTTACATTTAAATTGGTGTAGCCTATGGATATAATTCAGGGAATTATAATCGGTATCGTTCAGGGTTTGACTGAATTCCTGCCGGTTAGTAGTTCAGCACATTTAGTTTTCATTCAAAAGATACTGGGGGTTCAAAGCTCCCTTGCTTTTGACACTTTTCTTCATTTAGGAACATTGATTGCAGTAATGTGGTTTTTCAGATACGATATCTACAAGATGATTTTGTCATGGCTGTCAAGCATTCGGGATATTCTGCGTGGAAGATTCAGGGAAGGATTCTATAGTGATCCCTACAAGAGGCTTGCATGGTATGTTATTCTGGCCACCATTCCTGTGGGTATTGTAGGCGTATTATTTGAAGATTCTGTGGATTCACTGTTTGCAGGTGCACTGTATGTTCCTGCGTTTTTCCTGTTTGTAACCGGTACTATTCTGTATCTGTCCCAAAGGATGACAAGCGGTGAAATCAATTATAATACAATAACTAAAAAAGAAGCGTTATTCATGGGTTTAGGTCAAGCATGTGCAATATTGCCTGGCCTTTCACGTTCAGGAACAACAATTGCGGCAGGTTTGACAATAGGTCTTAACAAGGAATTTGCAGCAAAATTCAGCTTTATATTATCTATACCTGCAATCCTGGGAGCTTTTCTATTGCAGGCCAAAGACATCGGTTCAGCGATGGACGCAAACTTCCTGCCAGTGTTTTTAGGTTTTATTGCATCAATAATTGCAGGTTATATGGCTATCAAGTGGATGCTTGACTTGATACAAAATAAGAGCTTGGATATTTTTGCTTATTACTGCTGGGTAATTGGTATATTGGTATTTATGGGCTCAATTGCTCATATATTCTAAAATTAAAAATAAGTAGAGATTGAAATTAATCTCTATTTACAAACTTTTTCTATTTTTTTTCTTAGTTTTTCAACGGATTTTCCTAAAACGAGTGCAGCAAACATTGCTCCGCCCGCTCCGGCACCTTCCTTGACGAATCCTTTCAGATAATTTTTCAGTCCTTCATGTTCGGATTCCTCAAATCTAGGATCCACTGCATGGACTGTTATGTTGTCGTCAATTTGTTCTAAGATTCCGAAGAGGTCCGCAGTCTCGTCGCCTGCAACATATACTGTAGTGGCCAGGTTTATTCTTGAAAAGTCGAATGTTGGCTGAAGGGATTTTATCACGGCGCAGGTTGCGGCCATCTGGGTTCCTCCTGCCAGAATGATTGGGATGTCTGAACCCAATACTATTCCCGCAATTGCAGGGATTGTCGGATCTCCCACTGCACCGATTGCCTGGATTGCATCGGCCTCGCCAGGTATTATTCCGGCATTTTCAAGGCCTTCATCAACGGCTTTTGATTTCAGGTCATGGGGATTGTGCGGCATGCTGCCGCTGACCTTTTCATTTGCCTCATAGCCTAGGGCTTTCAAGACACCCAGGGCGGTTGTGGTTCCGGCCGCTATGCTTTCACCGATAATCAGCATTTCATGTCTTTGTGACAGTTCATTTCCAAGGTCTTTTGCATTTTCCAATATTTCCAATGGGTTTAAAACACCTTTTCCGGTTCTTATGTCCCTTCCATAGTCCTTTCCCAAATTGACATATTCGACATCGGGCTTGATTTTGGAACCTGCATCGACAATAACGAATGGAATGCTTGCAAGCTGAAGGGATGCCTTTGTAAGTCTTGCAGGAGTTGGTGCCGCAGCGTCTCCGACTACGGTTTCTGCAGGAGCTTCACAGCATCTGACTTCTCCTAAAACCATGAATTCGGCGTCCCCTGCAGGTGTGTATTCGGTAAGGTCTGCAGACGGGCCGGCTCCGGAAATCCCATCAATCAATGAGGTTTCGGTTGTTCCAATTGTAAGCAGAAATACGGCTTCGTCTTCCACTTCCTGAAGCTTTTCTATCAGGTCAGTTGAGCCATAGGTTGTAATTCCATCAATCATTATTCTCACCTTGCTTTTTTAATAAGTCAATTATAATCTTGTTTTGATTAATAATCTTTTTGTTCTGAAGCATGATTTTCTTCAGCATTTCTTCCTGTGACAGTTCATTGTCTGTCTTGAATGTCTGTCCGTCTCTTGCTCTTGGAGGGATTTTTATTTGGTCTTTTGGCGGAAGTGAAGATGTCTCGTCACCTCTTTTAGGTATCACGCCCTTTGAGGCACTGTCCTCTCTTGAGACAAAGTCAACATATCTGTGTGTCACCTTGTTTTTTCCCCTCTCTTCCAAAAGTTCCATCAGCCTGTCGTCCACTTGGTCAACACCAACCAGCTGTTCCTGCTCCACTTCATGCAACAATCTCTTTTGAATGTTGTATGCATTGTAAATCGGTATTCCACGAGTGTTGCATTCGTTTTTGAACATATCGTTGATGTTGATGTCTCCGGTCAATTGTTTTACTCTCTTCTGTTCTGGAGTATTTGCACTATAAAATCCCATACTTTCACTTATGTTTTTTGAAATTAAAAAATATTTTTATATTCTTAAATAATATATACTAATTAATTAAATTTTTCCCAGATGATTATTTTGATATGTTTAGGAATTGAAGGAACAGCAGAAAAAACCGGTGTAGGTATTGTGGACAGTGATGGAAATATTCTGGCAATGGCTGGAAAGCAGTTGTTTCCGGAAGAGGGAGGCATACATCCCCGTTTGGCTGCCGAACATCACGCCGAATGGATTCCTAAACTGATACCTCAGGCAATCGATGAATCCGGATTGTCATATGATGACATTGATCTGATTTCATTTTCACAGGGTCCGGGCCTGGGTCCGGCTCTAAGAATCGTTGCGACTTCAGCAAGGTCTCTGGCACTGTCACTCAAAAAGCCGATAATCGGTGTAAATCACTGTATAGGCCATGTTGAAGTGGGAAAGCTTGACACAGGTGCGGTCAATCCGGTATCCCTATATGTAAGCGGCGGCAACAGTCAGGTTATAGCCTATGAAAGCGGAAGATATCGTATTTTCGGCGAAACACTGGACATTGCAGTCGGAAACTGCCTTGACCATTTCGGCCGTGAAACCGGTCTAGGACATCCCGGCGGTCCTGTAATTGAAAGGCTTGCAAAGAAAGGTTCTTATGTTGATTTGCCTTATGTTGTCAAGGGAATGGATTTCTCCTTTTCAGGACTGCTCTCAGCGGCCATAAGGGAAGTGCAAAAGGGAACTCCAATGGAGGATGTCTGCTTTTCACTTCAGGAAACCGCCTTTTCAATGCTTGTTGAAGTGACTGAGAGGGCTCTATCACATACGCAAAAGGATGAGGTGATGCTTTGCGGAGGGGTTTCGGCCAATTCAAGACTGCGCGAAATGCTTAAAACAATGTCAGAAGAGCACGGCGCCAAATTCTACATGCCTGAAATGAAGCTCTGCGGAGACAATGGTGTCATGATTGCATGGCTGGGTCTTCTGATGTGCAAGGAATTCGGGCCGCTGGAACTGGCAGACACTGGAATCATTCAGAAGTTCAGAACCGATGAGGTTGATATTCCATGGATTGACAATTCAAAAACTTATTTGACATTGCCTGATGAGCTGATTGCAAAAGGCGCCGAGTCAAACATCGTCAAAAGCAGTTATTTGGGTGAAAAGGCTGTAATCAAGGACCGCATTCCAAAAGGATACAGGATTCCTGAAATCGACAACAAGATCAGGAAGGCCCGCTGCAAGGAGGAGGCGAAATTATTGTCCGATGCCAAAAGGGCAGGCGTCAAAACCCCTGTTTTGTATGACGTGAATCTTAAGAACAAGGCAATCACCATGGAGGAGATTGAAGGCGTAATGCTTAAGGAAGTAATCGATGATGATTTGGCGTTAAGGCTCGGAGGTGAGATTTCCAAACTGCATTGCGCAGACATCATTCACGGAGACATCACAACCTCCAATATCCTATTCAGTGACGGCAAGCTCGTTTTCATCGATTTCGGACTGGGCAGATATTCACAATTAAAAGAGGATAAGGCAGTCGATTTGCTTGTTTTGAAAAAATCCCTGCAGAGCATTGATTATAATTTGGCATTGAGATACTTTGATTTGGTTTTGAAAGGATATGGTGATGAGTCAATACTTAATACAATTCATGATATCGAATCACGTGGAAGATACACACATTGAGTTATTTCACACTTCCACCTAATAACCAACACCTATAATAAAAACCATAATCATAACTAAAAATATGATAACATTTATAACTGGTAACGAACATAAAGTAAAAGAAGCAGAGAATATTTTCAAAGATTACGGCATTGAACTTGAGCATATTGATTTAGGCTATGAAGAACCCCAAGGAACTCTTGAGGAAGTGGCCTT
>NZ_CAJODJ010000060.1:0-18019 GCF_905233225.1 Methanobrevibacter sp. UBA212 | reverse complement strand
AAAAAAAGAAATTAATCTACCTTATTGATGATACTTAAGATTTCAGAAGATTTCATCTCCAACAACTCAGCAACCTCATCAACAGAGTACTTTTTCAACAAACGAGATATAATACTCTTTCTACCCTGATTTCTACCTTCATTTAAACCATCATTTCTAGCTTCATTCCTAATTTCAGATATAACTCCCTGATATGCTTCCGCCATATTAATCATCTCCAGCAATTTCTCCTTCTTTTCCTCATCAACATATTCTTCAATGTTTAAAAACATTGCAAGAACCATCTTACCATACAAATTCTCAGGAATGCAATGCCTTTTAAATTTGACATATCCACAAATCTCTTCTGTAATGTCTGCTTCACTCTCTTTAATATCGAATAAGGGCAGTGTTATCAGCAATGAGATTTCCTCTTCGGTTAATTTTTTGTTGTGTTGTAATTTGTCCCTTATACTACTTAAAGGTTTTTGTTTGTTGATTTTTTTGGTTTTAATGATTTGTGGATGATAGGTTATGTCCAGCTTTGTATATTCCTTGATTTTTCCATCTTTAGAGAGCAGAATTATTATCAATTTAACATCTGCCTTTTTCTGGCAGTGAAACCTATCATAATATTCGAATGCCTGTTTCAAATCCTTTTTGGTCAAAGGATTTTTCTTGAATTCGAAAATCAGTATTTTTTCAGATTTCGTCACCACATGAAAATCTAAAAAATTGTCAAAGATTTTTCTCCTGCCGATCTTTTTGAAAGATATCATTTCAGTGGGCATTATCTCCTCGATTTCCTCATCAATTCCAAGCACCTTTAAAATATGTGCCAAAAAATACATGAAAGAAAATTTCAGGAACAGATCCCTATTGTTTTTGATTTTTTCAGCCATGAAAAACCCCCTAAAATTTTTAATTTAAAAAAATGATTTGTTCCAAAAACAAACCATGCAAGTTATAATTGGATTTACTCTTATTTAAATTCTTTGATATGAATTTAAAGCAATATTTACTTGTCAATGTTAAAAAATAAGTTCATATAAATATTGTTTTATCATTGAAAAAATCAAATCATTTGTTTACCATATTGACCGGCTTTCCGGTGATGCGTGCATAGAGATTATTGATCTGCCTTAAGGTGAAGCCCACCATGAATGCCGAAATGATTGTTCCAATGTTGACAGCTCCAAAAGGGCTTGCATACCACAGCCAGCACATAATAATCGCTGTTAAAACCATAGATGCATCAAAAAGAATTTTAACGGTTGAAAACCTCCATCCGGTAACAATGGCGATTGCCTCAACGCATCCCTCCCCCGGAAGCGGAGCGATATTGGCAGGCATGTATACGAATATGCCGAAAGCTATAAGTAAAATGCTAATAATCAAAAACACGGCCATCATCATGACTGAACCGTCAAAGGGAATCTGTGAGGTGACTGCCAGTGCCAAAGCGTTGAAGTAACTGAATACTATGCAGTTGATAAGCTGAAGCAACCTTTTCTTGTGAAATCCTGAACGAAGAATCAGAAATTGGAGAAGAATCAGTGCCGCATTGAAGATGAATGTTGTTATTCCAATGTTTATATCAGTAATTAAAACAAGAGAATAGGCAATTGAGCTTATCGGCGTTGTTCCAAGGGTCGATACGATTGAAAATGCCACACCGAATGCCATTATGAACAATCCTGCGACAAACAGGCAAATCCTTTTTATCATACTATAATATATATATTACATCTTTTTTAAATCCACATGATTGCCTGTCAGATACAGGTTCAGTTTGTGTATGAACTTGACTGTGGTTCCTATGAACAGGGCTCCCAGAATGGTTCCGATACCCACACTTCCGAATTCGCCCAGAAACACATAGCTCAATATCAAAGCGGTTGAAACGACACATACATCAAAGCAAACCTTGATTGTGGAAAACGGCTTGTTGGTAACTATTGCAATTGCCTGTGTGACCCCTTCAACGGAAAGCGGGATGATATTTGCAGGAACATAGAAGAACAGCCCCAGTGCGATGAGCAGTATTGAAACTGCAGACATGACAAAAGCCAGATACAGATTGTAAGCTGGAGGGATGAAATACATCAGCGAAACGGAAAAGCTTGTGAATGCTCCGAATAGGACCCCCACAAAAACCTGCAGAAAATGCTTCCTTTTGAAGTCCTTCCTGAGAAGTATCAGTTCGATTGCAACAAGTATTGAATGAAATATGAATGTTGCAATGCCTATTTCAATATTCCAAATCAAATTCATCGCATAAGGTATTGAGCTTACCGGCGCTGAGCCCAATCCTGATTTGATTGAAAATGCCACCCCCAATGTAATCAGATACAGGCCGAAAATATAGCTGAAAACCCTCCTGAACGTCAACTCCTCTCCACTAAATTGCATACAACAATATTGGATTACATTGTATTTAAACAATGTGAAAAAATCATAATGCCGATTTAAACAATGTATGAAAATGTACAATAATGCTTCCGGCATATTGAATATTCATCATATCAAAAATATTTAATAAGTATAAGAATTAAAGATATATATTAGCTTTATAAAGCTACTTACTGGAGGAAATTTTAATGAATGATATCTTGTTAATGCTTCCCGGACCTACAACAGTGCACCCTAGAGTACTCAGTGCAATGTCACAGGCTGTTGTAAACCACAGAGGAGCAAAATACGGAGAAATTTTAACTGAAACTACTGAATTAATGAGTAAAGTTTTCCAAACCCCAAATAAATCTTATCTATTAACCGGATCTGGAACTGCAGCAATGGAAGCAGGTGTTGCAAATACAGTGGCTCCTGGAGAAAAAATATTGAACGTCGTCGGAGGAAAATTCGGTGAACGTCTCCTGAAAATCTCCCAGACCCATGGAATTGATGCCAAAGAATTGGCAGTTGAATGGGGAACCGCTGTAGACCCTAAGCTTATTGCTGAAGCACTTGATGAAGACGAAGACATTAAGGCAGTAACAGTAATCCACAATGAAACCTCAACCGGTGTTGCTGCACCAATCGAGGAAATCGGTAAGGTCATGAAAAATTATGACGCATTATACATCGTCGATACCGTGTCCTCCCTTGCAGGAGACGAAGTCAATGTTGAAAAGTTCGGAATCGACGTCTGTTTTACCGGATCCCAAAAATGTCTGGCTGCACCGCCTGGCATGGCTGCAATCACATTAAGCGACGATGCATGGGCTGCAGTTGATAAAGTAGAGACCAATACTTTCTATCTTGACTTGAAAGCTGCACGTAAAAGCGGAGACAAAGCTGTTCCTGAAACTCCATACACCCCATCAGTTTCACTTACCTATGCAATGAATGAAGCTTTGAAAATGGTTATGGAAGAAGGACTTGACGCAAGAGTTGCACGTCACCACAAGGCTGCTAAAGCAAGCGTAGCAGCTGTCAAAGCATTAGGATTAGAGTTATTTGCTGATGAAGCTGTTTCATCCGCAACAGTAACTGCCGTCAAAATGCCTGAAGGAATCACCGATGCGGACTTCAGAGGCACAACCCGTGACAAGTATGGTGTTGAATTGGCAGGAGGCCAGGACCACCTGAAAGGAAACATCTTCAGAATAGGACACATGGGTAACGTCTCATACAAGGAATTAACTCAAACCTTTGCGGCAATCGGCATGACCCTGAAAGGTTTAGGCGTAACCGACGATGCAGGCGCAGGCGTTGCATCAATTGCAGAATCATACTCATGATTCTTCATTTTCTTTTTTTTATTGAAGCATATGTAATATATTTTTAACATAGTATAACTTATAAGTCATTTCGCCAGATTCATGATAAGTTATAAGTAATATATTTTTTACATCAGAATTTTTCTAATAAGTTATAAGTTAAAAGTTACACTTGAAATGCTATAAGTTAAAAGTTACACTTGAAATGCATGTCTACATCTTGTGTATTAGAACTTATAAGTTAAAAGTTACACTTGAAATACACCTCTCGAAAATCGAATTATAACTAAAAAGTTACACTTGAAACTTATGTCTGATTAATAAAAAAAGTATTACTTGAGTTCAAAACTAAACTTATATAATAATAAAAAACAAAAAGTATAACCAATAACAGGATGTGAAGACTATGTCAAAAAAAATTAAAACAACCGTTGAAGAATTACACAAATTGATTAATGTCGACAATGTAATCGGCAGCCCTATAGAAACCGAAGAAAAAATAATGATTCCCGTTGTAAGGATGGGAGTGGGATTCGGAGCTGGAGAAAGCCAGGTCGGAATGGAAGGCGGCAATGATGCAGTCGGTGCAGGTGCCGGAGTCGAACCGATTTCCATGGTGATGATACCTAAAAATGGAAATGACGCCGAAGGAGTCCGCGTACTTAATCTATCCAAAGGATCAGAAACAAACAAAGCAATATCAGACATTGCACTGGTCATAAGCGACCTTGTAAAATCATATATGGATTCACAACAACCGGATGAATACTACGATGAATCTGAATATATAGAACCTGAATTCAGCACCCCTGAAGAAAGCGAAGAAGAATAGGACTTTACATGTTGAACATCCTTTTGATGATTATCCTGATAATCATCCTATTTCTTATTATTTTACTCCTTTGTGGAATTAAGATATCATTTGAATACACCAAAAAAGGTAGTAAGATTAAAGGATGTTTGAAAATACTCATTTTTAAAAAAATCAAAATTTACACCCGCCGTTTCCCCTCAAAGGATGATGACAACGACGAAGATGCCAAAGACGAGGAGAAAAAGCAAAGGGACATCAAGAAACTGTTTGAACTTGCAAGGCCCTGTTTCGGTGATTTTAAAACTTATCTGAAATCTGTCCTGAACACCATCAAGGCCAAAGAGCTTCAAAACCATCTTATTTTCGGTATGGCCAGCTATGCAGATACAGGCAAATACATAGGCATCATCTGGGCGATTTTAGCCATCATAAATCCGATGCATGAAAAGCTGAAATTGAGCGCCGAACCTACATTTGAGGGGTCAGTCATTGACGGATATGGAACAAATGAAGTTGAAATCTATCCGTTAAGGCTAATAGTTCCTACAATCAGGCTTATTTCAAAAAAAGATGTTAGAATATTCATAAGAGGTGTTTGGGATGAGCGATAATATCTTAAAAGATATTGAAGAGTTTCTTGAACTCGAAAATTACACCGACTATGAATTCAAGGAAGTTTGCGGATTAACTTTTGCCTTCAAACGGGAGATTGTGACCATCAAGGGAAGAATATCCTCCGCCAGCATTGCGCCTGTCGGCATAATTTATGAAGAAAACGGCAAATATTATATGGCACCCCTAGATGAGGCTGTCAACATTAATGAAACTGTTAAGGAATATGTTGAAAAATGCATCTAATGTGGAAGAGGAATGTCTTCGCTTTCAACGATTACCTCGACAACAAGAGGTCCTTCAAGTTCCTTATCCAGAATCATCTCCAGATCATCAAGATTGTCCACCCTTACAGCATCGATTCCATAGCCTGAGGCAATCTTTACAAAATCGGGATTTTCCAGTTTGACCTGATATGCTTCCATATCATAGAATGACTCCTCCCACTGGCGGATGATTCCGAACTCTGAATTGTTTATGATGAACACTATGACGTCGAGATTCTGCTGCTTAAGTGTTGCAAGCTCCTGGAGGTTCATCTGAAAGTCGCCGTCGCCGTTGATGACTATGACCTTTTCGCCTGTGGCTATTGCTGCGCCTATCCCGGCCGGAAGACCGTAACCCATCGGAGCCATCGCCCCTGAAAAGAGGAGCTTCCTTGGAGTTTGGGATTTCTTTAAAAGTGTGACCCATGTTGTGTGTGATCCCGCACCTGAAGCGACGATATTGTCGGGAAACCTTTCAAGTATCCTTTTTATGGCGGCCTGTGGCTTTAAATCTTCGTCAAGGCCTTCAATATGATAGGAATCATCGATTTGGGATATCTCATCAATCCAGCTGACTCTCTTGAATCTGATTTTTGAGAGAAAATCACCAACCTTTCCATGAATCGGATAATTTCCCACCAGCACGTCCCTGTTTATGTTTACGTGGATGAAATTTTCGGGAATTTCAGGCAGTGTCCTTTCGCTTGCCTTGATTCCAAGACCGATTATGCAGTCTGCATTTTCAAATGCATATTTTCCCCTTTCGGTTGCACGTGTTCTGCACAGTCCAAGGTTTAAGGGACTCCTTTCCGGAATCACACCCATTCCATGAAATGTTGTGGCGGCAGGAATCTGATATTTGTTTACAATACCTTCAATGACTTCAGCCTGGCTTATTGCACCGGCACCTAAAATAAGGAGGGGCTTTTCGGAATTGTCAATCAGATCCTGCGCCCTTGAAATGTTGGACATGTCCTCATCACACAGATAGCACAAATCAAAGTCTTCAAACTCCTCCTCGAGAAGGACATCCTTTGAAAGGTTTATGTGAATCGGGCCTTTCGGGAAGTTTTTAAGCTCATGGATGGATGCCCTGAGCATGTACATGGCTTCTGTTCCGTTCAGCGGATTGTATGAGGCCTGTGTGATGTGCTTGAACATTTCGACCTGAGGGGTTGTCTGGAAAAAGTCGCTTCCACGATATTTCAGTTCATTGTCTCCGGTCAGCACCAGCACCGGCAGATTGTCCTTGAAAGCCGTTGCAAGAGACATTGTTGTGTTCAGAGCTCCCGGTGAAGCTGTGGTGATGCAGACTCCGATTTTACCGGTTGACCTTGCATATCCGTCTGCTGCTGTGGCCGCTCCCTGCTCGTGTTTTGTAAGGACATGGTTGATTTCGCTTTTTGATAGGGCCTCATAAAGGGGCATTATCTGCTCGCCCGGAATTCCAAAGACATCCAGGATACCCTCTTCTTCCAGTATCTCAACTATTTTTCCGGCAACGTTCACTCTTCCGCCTCCTGGTATGACCCGTCATACTCTCCGGAGCCTTCAACCGGAAATACGACCGCCTGGGCAATCCTGTCGCCTGACTTGATTTTATATTCATACTCCCCGTGATTGTAAATCATGAACATCAGTGTTCCGTAAAAGCCGGGGTCCCCCACTGCAGTCTGTACAGAGACAAATGACCTTAAAAGTGTTGAGCGTGGAAGATATAGCATTGTATATCCCTTTGGAATCTTTATTTTCCTTTTGATGCTTGCCAGATATGCTGTGTGGGGCTTCAATGTGTAGATGTCACCCTCAAGCTCTTCAATTTCCGGCAGGTTCTTTTCATTGTCAATCAATGATCCTGCGCTTTTCTGCACGTATATCTTATCCAATTCCAAATCGATTCCGGAGGGCTGGACCAAATCAGCGAAATCCGGAAATATCTTTACAAGTTCATCTTCACCGAGCATGTTATCAACCTTCAATAAGATATTTATCTTAAATCGTTAATATATTAGATTGGTGATAATATGCCTGTAATTCAAATTGCCGGAAACAATAACATAAGTATTGAAAATAAACGAGAAATGGTAAAGAAAGTGTCTGAAGTTGTTGCTGAAGCATACGGCCTTCCAATTGAAACAATAACCGTACTGGTAACCGGATTCGAACCGGATGACATCGGTGCGGGCGGCGAGCTTTTAAGCGACAGATAATGAATTTGAAAAGGGGAGTCGGAAATCTCCCCATTAAAGTTCAAACCAAAAAAGAACTTTCGTATTTGACTTGCAAATACATGCTTATTTTGGTTTTTGTTTAATATAATGATTTTGATTTTTGCAGATGAGACCTTTTTCTATTAGCTCATCAAGGTTCTTTTGGATTTTTTGTGTGAAATTGCCTGAGCGAAATCTTATGAGGGCTTTTTCAATATCCTCGACTGTTGAGTCGTCAACCACATCATATACGCTTTTTTGAAATGGGGTTAAATTGAAGATGATGTCATTTAGTGGATCTTGAGTGTTTTTAAACTCCCACATCCCGTCCTGGGCTTTTGTGTTGAATCTCTCCTCCAATTCAGGAATCCTGTCTGTCAGCTCATCAAGATATTGGTGCTCGGCAAGGCCCAGCTTGTGCTTGGTTATTCTATTTAGAAATTCGGCGTGGATTTTATCAAGGTCAATGTCATTTTTGCTTTCAAATGAACCCAATACATACACTTTATCGTCGATTACTTCAGTTACCCGGTAATTTTTGCTGTCCTCATCATACTGGATTTGCGAGAAGGAATTGATGTCCCACAAGTTGTCCATAAGATGGTTTCTTGCAAACTCCGCATCCTCGAGTGTGTCGTAATATCCGAAGACATAGTCATCGCCTACAATCTGCTTTTTGATTATGAACGTGTCAAACACCCTTGTGATGTTGAGCCCGTACCTTGAATTGTTGGGATTTCTCATTTTCCTTTTGGTCAGGCTGCTGATTTGGCTCTGGGACGGTTTTTCTTTTGATTTTAAAAGAACATGAATCCTATCATCAATCACTGCCAAAACAATGTATTGGTCATTAAATTCATAGGTTTCATTGATTGAATCCATGTTCCATTCGTTTTCAACCAGCAAATTCCTTAAAAATAGCGCATCATCCAAATCCTGCAATTGGGCATAGGTTCTATTGGCCCTGACAATTGAGAATGAGTTCTTGTTTTGGCGAATGTATTTTCTCTTCATCAATATGATTTTGGACTTTAAGATAAATAAATCTTAATAAAAAAAAGAAAATAAGGAAATTAATCCTTATCTTTTGACTTTAACAGTTAGTTTTTTGGTTGTCTTGCCGTAAGTTGCCTGGATTTTGACCTTTTTGCCCACTTTGAGCTTTTTCAAAATCTTTTTCTTGATGGTGACTTTTGCAATGCCCTTCTTGTTGGTTTTTGCCATGTAGGTTTTTTTGTTGAACTTGAACTTGATAACCTTGCTTTTGGCGGCCTTGCCGTTGATTTTCAAAGTGGCCTGTAAAACCAACTTTTTGGCAGATCTTTTGACCTTGACCTTCTTGAGGGTCAATTTTATTTTATCCTTATTTGCATTCTTTGAATAGATTAAAACAGTGCCGGACTTGATTATTGTTTGATTCACACCATCATCATACACCAACCTGACAAAGTGATTGCCGAGAGTAGGTCTCTTTTTCAGGTCCTCCATCCCAATGGTTGATAACACTGTACCATTAAAATATAATTCCCCATCAATATATAAAAGGAAATTTCCGCGAATTATACCATCACAGGATACTTCAACAAATGGAGGAGAAGTGAGTTTCCACACCTCATCCATATTGTAATCATAGATAATGGCAGATATGTTAGTATGGCCTTCACTTTCAGTGACATTCAGCATGTAGTCAGCCAATTTGGTTGGATTTCCATTATTGGCCACATAATTGACCAGAATCCTATAGGTGCCCATTTGGGTTATGTTTAAATCGGACACTTTTAATCCAACCGGAGTTTCAAGAGCCCTGTTGTATGATGGAGTCTGATTGTCTCCAACCTTAACTGTCAGATTGCCGTCATATTTTACATTACCATTGGAAGAAACATACATTGCATCGTCGTTTGAATTGACTGCAATACTTTCCTCATATCTTACGTGAAATTCCCCGGCATCAGAGGAACCGCCCAAATTATCCTCCTCCAAAGGAACTTCAATTACATCTTTCACATCATCGGCGACTGTTAGATTGTCATCGGCATCCTGCGATGCGCTAACAGCACCAATCGCCAGAATGGCCAGAATCAGACTGACCACAATCAAATGTCTTATCTTCATAATATCACTTTCCAATGATATTATATTATTAGTGTAAAGTATTTATATCATTCCAAATGATTTTGAAAAATAGGGTTTTCGAATATTGTGTCTTAGAGTGAATCGAAATGATCGTTTAAAAAAAATAAGAAAAAATAAGTAAATTGATTACTTATTTTTTGACTTTTGGTTGTTTTGTTGTAGGTCGCTTGGATTTTGACCTTTTTGCCCACTTTAAGTTTTTTCAAGATGTTTTTCTTGACTGTAACTTTTGCAACACCTTTCTTGTTGGTTTTAGCCTTGTAGGTTTTCTTGTTGAACTTGAACTTAATTACTTTTCCTTTAACGGCTTTTCCGTTGATTTTCAAAGTAGCCTGAAGAACAAGCTTTTTGGCGGACTTTTTGACTTTGACCTTTTTGAGGGTCAGTTTGATGGTATCCTTTTTGGCAGGTGTTGGGTTTTTAACAGTCACATAGAAAGTGTTTGAATAGAATTTACCTTCATCTTCAAAGAAAACCTTGATTTTGTGTGTTCCGGCAGTCAATCCCTTAATTTCCTGACTTACAGCACCAGAGGCTATAACAGATGCATAATTGAGACCATCCACATTAATATACACTTTATTGTCAGATTTCGGGCTGTTGAATTTGACTACAACACTGCTTCCGACAGTGATTTCAGATGCGGAAACGCTTGCTGATAATCCAGGAGTGTTTTCGCTAACATAAACTTCTATTTGGCGTTCATATGGATAACCAGTGATATTTAAAAGGAAGTAATGATCCCCTTTAGATAAAGAACCGAATGGAATTGTTGCAACACCATTGGAAAATTTAGCAGAACCTGCTACAGTTCCCTTTACCAAATCTCCACTTTCCCACTTAGCATTGTAAAGTGTTGCGGTACCGGTGAAAGTTTCGATATAACTGATTACAAGAGTTTCTTTTTCGCCAACTGAGAGGGAATCAGAATACTTGAAATCAGGTTCTGTATAAAATACAACTGATTTTTCGATTTCATGTTTATCTACACCATTTCTCATGTAAACAGCTTTTACTTTATGATTCCCATATGCAATATTATTGTATAAGTTCAAATCATCAACAGTAACTGAAAATTCATCTTTTTGTTCACTGGCTGCGATATTTTTGGTAAACTTCGGGACACCGTCAATATAAACTGATATAGTACCATTAAGATTATCAGTATAATCTTCAAAAGCAACTAAAGTAGAATCATGATCCAGGATATCAACAGGCCCATATATACTCACATACTCATCACTTGCATAAAATTCAACTGATTTTGTGACTTCGTGTTTATCTATGCCATTTTTCATGTAAACAACTTTTACTGTATGTTCCCCTTCGGTAATATTATTGTATAACTTTAAATCATCAACAGTGATTTCAAACTCAGATTTATAATCATCTTCTGTGAATACTTTGGATAATTTTTCAACACCGTCAATCTCAACAGTCACAGTACCATTAAGATAACCAACATTATCAGAAACATCAGCTATCTCCTCACCATGTTCCAAGATATTGATATTATTGTTTATTATGCTCACATATTCATCAGCATCCCAGTTATCAACATCCACATCTATGGTTTTTTCGCCCAAATCCACTTCTTGAGAAGTGGCGTTTACAATAAATTTAGCGGAAACGGTATATTGCCCATTTGAAGTGATGTTTAAGTCAGATAAGTGGACAGAAATCGAATCAGATTCATCAGCTGTTACATTAAATCGTTTATCTCCCTTAACAGCGACAATTAAAGTTCCTTTAGTTGGACTATAGATATCCAATACATCTTCAAATTTAGAGGTTATATCATCATTCCACTCAGGATCAAAATCACTCACATGATATGTTTTAGTTACTGTTAAATTGTACTCTGTAATGACAAATTCATCTTGAGAAGAAGATGGTTCAAAAACAAATTTAACCTTATAAGTACTTGGCTCATCAATCTCTAAATCATTAATATCTATTTGAATAAGATCACTTGAAGAACCAACATTAAAACTTACATACTCGTCATTTACATAATAATTAATATAACCCTCTTCAGGCAGAGTACAGTTAAATACTACTTTATCTTCATCATCCAAATCAATGGACTTTTTAGCATTATAATTGAAATCATCCGGACTATAGTCCGCAAGTGGCTCTGAATCTTCACTTTGCTCTATTACTTCATCCACAGGAGCCTCCTCAATAGGATTTTCTGTGACGTCACTGGTTGCCATAGCATCATCGACTGCAACGTCTTCTGATGCGCTGACAACACCCATTGTTATTATTGCCAGCAATAAGCTAACAATTATCAAATGTTTTGCCTTCATAATTCATCACGTTTAAATCTAAATTATATTCAATTTGAATACAATTATTATATTTCTATATAAAAATATATAACATTTCTTATTTGACCTAAAAACATGAATTTGAGTGCACCATTCCAAAATCATGAATCAAAAGTGTTTAATTTTTAAAGAAAAAATAGTCATAATTTGGATTTTATTTAAATCAAACAAAAGAATTTAAAAATTTGTATAAAAAATAAGAAAAAATAAGTAAATTGATTACTTATTTTTTAACTTTTACGGTTAATTTTTTGGTGACTTTACGGTAGGTTGCCTGATATTTTACCTTTTTGCCCACTTTAAGCTTTTTAAGGACAGCCTTTTTAACGGTAACCTTTGCAACACCTTTCTTGTTGGTTTTTGCCTTGTAGGATTTCTTGTTAAACTTGAACTTGACTACCTTACCTTTGACAGCCTTTCCGTTGATTTTCAAGGTGGCCTTTAAAACAAGCTTTTTGGCAGATTTTTTGACCTTGACCTTTTTGAGGGCTAGTTTGATGGTATCCTTTTTGGCCGGGCTTTTGACTGTTACAAAGAAAGTGTTTGAGTAGAATTTATCATCTGAGCTCAGAATGACCTTGATCATGTGCTCACCGACGGAGAGTCCTTTAATGGATTCGCTAGCCTTGCCTGTTTCCAAATTGGCTGATTTGACCAGTTTCCCGTCAACATAAATCTCCATAACATCGGACGATGCAGGACATTTAATGTTTACATTCAAATCCTTTCCGGCTTCCAGCTGATTTCTGTCCACATTGACTGAAAATCCCTGAGAGTTCACATCAACATAAATGAAAGCTTCATAATAGCCGGAATAGTTGCCCATAGTGTAGTTTACATAGTAGGGATGATTTCCCTCGGCCAGATTTTCAACCGGAATGATTGCACGTCCGTCAACTACCGGAACGGTTATGACTTCGCTGCCCCACCGGTCTGCGTGATCGCCTATTCTGTTATATAGCGTTGCGTTTCCGGAAGTTCCCTTAGAACCCTGAAGTATTATGGCGCTTTTTTCGCCTACTGACATGTCATCAAAAATGATTTCCGGAATAACTGCAAACACACAGCTTTCTGTCCTGTTGGGATATTTTTCATCCCCCGGATAAGTGGCAGTCACATTGTATTTTCCGACCTTGAAATCAAATGCAGGAGTAAGTATGGCCTCGCCTCCAGTCGGGAAAACCTCATATGACTTTCCGCTGATGTTGACGATTACCCTATTTGAAGCGGACTGGGGAAGCGCAATTTTAAATGAAATCCTATCGTCAAACAGAAATTCATCTATCAGGCCTTCGTCATCCTCTTCAGAGAATGGATAAAATTCGAACTTGTAAGTAAAATCAACTGTTTTTTCAACTTCATATGGCTCAGCGGCGCCGTTTTTCTGATAGATTGCCTTTATTTTATAGATTCCAAAATCTGAAATGTTCAGATTATTGGCATAAATCCACAAACAGTTCATCTCATCTTCAGGGCCGAAGGTCTTGTTATATACCGCCGTGTCATTGTCCTCGACATATACGCTAACGGTACCGTTTAAACCTGGACTGTCCTCAACATAAACGGCACAATCGAATTCGTCATCCAAATCCACCGTATCGCTAACATTCACTTTCACATTATCATCAGAAGCGATTAAATCTTCTGTAGCGTTTCCTGCGGCCATATCATCTGCAGCACTGGCGGCTGCGATTGTAAAAATGGCCAGTATAAATCCCACAATCATCAAATATTTCATTTTCATAATTAATCACACCACTATATCAATAACTTTGTGTGTAAAATATATTTAACGATTATGATTTGAAATCATGAAAAAATAGCTGAAATGAAATTGATTAAAAAAAATAAGAAAAAATAAGTAAATTGATTACTTATTTTTTAACTTTTACAGTGTATTTTTTGGTAACTTTACCGTAGGTTGCCTGGTATTTTACCTTTTTGCCTGCTTTAAGTTTTTTAAGCACTGATTTTTTAACGGTTATTTTTGCAACACCTTTCTTGTCGGTTTTTGCCTTGTAGGTCTTTTTGTTGAATTTGAATTTGATTACTTTACCTTTGACCGCTTTACCGTTGATTTTTAAAGTGGCTTTAATGACAAGCTTTTTGGCTGACCTTTTGACCTTGACCTTTTTGAGAGTCAATGTTATTTTATCCGCCTTTTTAGCAGGAGTTACAGGCTGTTTTTTAGATACAGTGAAGGTAGTGTTTCTTACGCTTTCAATGAATCCGGTCTGAGCTACAAATATTGCTGTAGCATTGTATGTGCCGACAGCAAGACCTGGAACGTTTAATGCACCTTTGCCGTTTAAAACTGAAACGGTGTAGTTGGCATTTCCAATCCTGACGGTGACGTTACCGGTAAATGCCGCATCGGTTGTGATTGTCACAACTGCAGGGTTTCCTTCAGTGATGTCATTAACAGAGATTGACAGGTTAGGGTCAACAGGATCTTTGACTGCGACGTTGAAAGTCTTTTCAAATCCGCCGTAATTGTCATCACCAAGATATTTAAGGGAAATTGTATGGTTTCCTTCAGGCAATTCACTCAAATCTATTTTTGTGCTTCCGTTTACGAGTGGAATGTAGGTTGTATCATCATCGATTGTTACAAGAACTCCTCCGGTTGCATCTTTAGGCAATTTAAGGTCGATTACATCATCATAAACTGTTTCAGGAATCACTACGCTTTCATCAGAGGAAGGTTTTGGAACATAGGCCTCACCTTCTTTAACAAAGGTTTTGCCTGTCTTATCATCGGTGAACTTTAATATGAGATTATGGTTTCCCCGAGGCAGTGAAATTGCAATGGTCTTGTTGTCGCTTGTATACGCTATGTCTTCGACTAATGCAACCTTATAACTTCCTACAGCATCATATACGGACACCTTACCGGTGACGCCTTCAGGCAGTTCCAAGGTGATATTACCATTTCCATCACTGTTTAAATCCAATGGAATGTCCACATTTAAAGGAGTGACATCAAGACCGTATACGTAACCGTCCAGACCGAACGGAAGAACTACATCATCACCCCGATAATCGAGTTTAATATAATAGCTCCCCATTGAAAGAGCTATATTGCCCTGGGCCTTGCCGTTGACGAAAGGAATGACTGTTATATACTCGTATTCATCAGATTCATTTAATCTGTAAACGGTCACATTGCCTGTTGCATTCATTACAACTGAAATGCTTGCATTTTGTCCGGCGACAACCTCACTGTCGACTTCGACTTTAGGAGGATTTGTGAATAAAATGGTTTCATCAGATACTTCATACAGACTACCTTCATATTTTACAATAACTGCATGAAAACCAAAGCCAAATTCAGTGCCGTTTATTCTTGCATAGCCGTTTTCAAGTTTGACTGAAATGATTTTTTCAGACGCTTGCCAGCATTCATCTTTATATTCTGCCCTATATGCTGTAATGTTGCCGGTTGCAACTTCAGGAAGCAGGAGTGAAATGTAAGCAAGTGCGGAACCATCCCCCTGTATATTAAATCCATTACGTACACAGTTGATTACCTGTTTGATTTGCTTTTCAGGATACTTTTTGTCTCCAAATGTGACGGTCACATTGTTTTCGCCCATGACCAAATCGGTAAGGACAAAGCGGGCAGTGCCCATATAAGGCATGGCTGTGTAGTTTTTACCGTCGACAGACACAAGAACTGTTCCGTTTGCATCCTTAGGTACGGTGACTTCAAGTTCGAATTCCCTGACCAGAGGATATTGCGGATTCTCAATATTGGTGTAAAAGACATAGGTCATGTTGAATGAACCTGACTTGCTTGCAATCTTAACGTTGTTCTTGTCATAGAGTGCAATCTCATATGTGTGATTGCCTCCACTAATGTCATAAGTGTCAAAATTGACGCTTTCCCCATTTACAAGTTGGGTGTCAAAATTTCTGCCGTCGATTTTTAAGACGACATAACCATCATTTTTGCCTACAGGTATCCAAACAGGTTCATTACCTGAGATTTCCTCAGGCATTCCTCTCAGTTCCACTGTTATCTTGCCTGAAGCGGATGACTGATTGTAATATCCATCCATATCATTAAATATGACTGTTACGTTGTTTTCACCAAATAACATTCCCTCAGTAGGTATCTCCACGCTTATCTGATCGTCATAGTAATACCACCATTCATAATCCTTTCCGTTGACTAAAACTGAATAAGTAGCGGACATAGGGACATTGTGGCAGATGATTGCAGCATTACCTCCCATAACAACCTCATCCGGAAATGTGGCGTTCAAAACGAAATTCGGATTTTCTGACCTTGCATCAATTGTGAAGTGGTCATGTTCGCCGTCATTAACATCGTGACCAGCATATTTTACATAAACAAGATAAATTCCAGAATATAACTTTGGAAGATTGATGGTTACGTTGTCTTCTGCTAAGCCATTATAAAGTTCTTGCTTGAACTGTGAATCGAAATACGGATCGCCCTTAAGCACGACATTAAGCATTCCAGTTACATTCCCTTCATACATCGGAGGGATTGTATAATTATCATCTCTGTTCAACATCACTGTAATTGTATAATTCTCATCGCTTCCGGTGTAGACGAACTTTGGAACGGACACATATGGCGCAACTGTGATTGTCTCGTTTTCGATAGTCTTGATATCGTAGTCATCACCTGTATAATATGCTGAAATCTTGTGTTTTCCGGCTGCAAGCCTGTTGAGGGAAACTGCAAATTTTCCGTCATCAGCTTTTCCGCTTGAAAGTATGAAGCCGTCAACGGTCATTTCCAATGTGCCTTTCGCATCTCCAGGCAAAGTCAGTGTAATGTTTGACCCTTTATTATAAATTATAGTATCCGGCATTTTAATAATGGAATAGGCATAAAATGAACCTTTTACTGATTTGTCCGGATAAACCGGGTCGTTTGAAACTGTTATTGTGAAGTTGTTTAGGCCATAATTATATTCGGACAGTCTGCAGATGTAGTCCTCATAGTTAAAATCATAGATGAAAGGATAGGTTTTGCCGTTCATTGAAAGTGCTATTTCACCGTTTAGGTCTTCAGGACTTGTGATGCGGACAATTATCTCATCGCCATAGGAATATGGTGAGACAATATTATAATTCAAATTGTAAGTCACGTTGAAATCGTATGTGTTACTGAATCCGACATAGTTTGAATCGCCGGAATAGTTAAGAATGAATTTATGAGAGCCATAATCAAAATTTAATACCCCTAAATTAAATGAAATAATCCGAGTGGAATTCATACCCGGAAAGAGAATTTGAGTGGAAAATGGCTCTTTCTCATCATCAAGATAAGCGGAAATACTTCCTGAAGCATCATTCGGCAATTGCACCAAAATACTATCAGAGGTATGATTCTCCTTGAAAACCTCATTTGGAACATGAATGTTCTTAGAATAATCATCAGTAGGGTCTTTTAAAACCCCGTCATCTTCGGAAACTTCCTGTATGGAATCTCCCTGTGCATCATCGGCCGTCAGGTTGTTTACATCATCCGATGCGCTGACAGCACCAATTGTCAAAACAGCCAGTATCAAACCGGCCATTATAAGATATTTAATCTTCATAATATCACAATTTTCGCAGGTTATATTCAATCAGAATATGATATCCTATTTGTAATGCAACATATTTATAGCATTCTAAACATATGATGGGTCTGAAACCTACTGAAAATAAGAAAAGATTACATGAATAATTGAACCTCTCCGACCTGTAGAGGTCGGAGATTCTTAGGTAATCCATTCTATATGAATGGAAATATTCTAAGCTATCCCCCAGGTCCCCTAGGTTTATTTTTTAGTGTTTTTAACCCTTCGTTTAAGATGTTGATTGCTGCATTGTGGTCTCTTTCATGATGTGTGCCGCATTTTGGACAATTCCATTCTCTGTCTTTTAGGGTTAGGTTGTTGTTTTTGTGGCCGCATTTGTGGCA
>NZ_CAJODJ010000059.1:0-8145 GCF_905233225.1 Methanobrevibacter sp. UBA212 | reverse complement strand
ATCACACATATTCAACATCTTTTTTTACATTTTATTAAAATTATAAAAAAAATCCTAAAAAAAACATCGTCCTAATGACTAAAAAAAAATATAATCACTAAAAGGATTGTTTTTTTTAGAATATATTCTTTTAAACCGTGCTTAAAAAAAAAGAAAGGAAAAAAACTAACTTATTGAAGTTTTCCTCCATCTTTCTATATTACATATTATAAACCTACATATTATATGGCATTTATCCGAGAGCATTTGAAAAGTAATCGCATCACTCCATCCACATAAAAAAAATATAGACACTAACCCACTAAAATGTGCAATTCATCCCCCGGCTTAAAGAAGCCGGAGAATTCTTGCACAATAAAGTTAAATAATGTTAAAAAAATAATTAAACAACAAGAAAACATCAGTAGCGAAGATGCATTAAACCTGCGATTATTGTTTTGTTTGCTCCAAGAGACAAGACACAAATAATAACACAAGAGGTTTTGATGCTTTATTGCGAAATTTCAGATAAATTATCTCAAAAAATGGAATCTACTTTATATTCTGTTTTATTCGCTATGATTGATGCATATTTTGATGAAGAAAATGAATATCTGGAGGCAATATATATGTTAAATGAAAATACAAGTCAGGAATCAATTGAAAAATTCGAATCAGTTGAAATATTCAAAAACAAAGTTTCAGAACTTGAAAAAGCCAACGCATCCGCAAACGGCAAAATCAACGACCTCGAAAAAGCCAACGCATCCGCAAACGGAATAATTAGTGGTCTTGAAGCTGAAATTAAGCATTTAAAAGCTCAACTAAACAAAAGTAAATAAGGGTTATCCAATCCTTATTCTGTTAATTTTTTTAAAATCAAATTGATTTTACATATGAGTTAGCTATTTAAAACATAAAATAAAGAGTTAAAAGCATGGCAGAAGTTTCATTCATAAATCCACTATCCGATGAAGGAAGACTCATTATCCGGGAATACGGGGACTTGAGTCAGATATTTGATGAAGACGAATCACTGATGGACATATGCATCCGCACAACCAACCAGAAGTTTTCAGACGACTCCCTGATTCCAAAATCACTCTATGATTTATGCATGAAACGAATTCTATGGGCAATCGAGAAAAAGAACAACACCAACTTCACCCAAGCCGAATTCGAATACCTCACCAATCAGGACCTCTATGCCCAGGATGTGGTGACATTCCATATACTGTGCCAGGCCATAGCCATACAGTTCAACCTCGGCTCACGTGAAACAAGACTCTTCATCGAATCCCAGGGAGCGCTTATTTTAGAGCGTCTTGCAAAGATACCTCCAATGTCAAGGGCCGAAATCATCGACGAGGTGCTTGATGAGGTAAAGGTCGACGGGGCAATCGGCTGGAAGTCCCTAAGCGAAGTGATCGCCACTAAAAAACTGAAGCTTACCGACCTGTTGATCGATGATGGGGACATCGTGCTTCAGCAGGATGACTTCCTGTACCGTTTCGGTGACAAGTTTACAGACAGAAGCCCTGAGAGAATGTATAATATACTTATAGGAGACAGCGTCAAGGAACAGATTCTTTCAAGACTTATGATGCAGAAAACCGAGGAATACCTTGCACGCATCAAGGAGATGTCCGCCAGAGTGGAGATGCATCCCGCTATCGTGAAGATTGGGGAAGATTTGAAGGATTTCATACCTGCTGAAATCAGCAAATACAACCAGTACTATGCCGGAAGCGGAGGAATTTACGGTTCTGTTCAGGCAGGAAAATTGAACCCTGAAGCCTTTCCCCCATGCATCAAGGCAACCGTCGAAGGGGTGTCATCAGGTGGCCGTAACGATGCTATCGTATTGTTATTAACATCATTTGCATCATATGCAAGGCTCTATCCAAGGATTTTCGCATCCGATGAGACAGTTAAGGTTTCAGACATGGATCCTGATTTGTCAATCACCGAAAACGAGATATTGCCTCTGATTTTTGACGCCGCAGACAACTGCAGCCCGCCTCTTTTTGATGACCAGCCTCAGGAAAAGATAAACATCATATCAAAACTGGGCTTCGGAATGCATGAAAGGGTCGACATCAACCATGAGGGGGAAACCAAGTGGTACACTCCGATGAGCTGTGAAAAAATAAAGATACACCTTCCTAACCTTTGCCATCCGGACAAGTCATGCAAGGGAATAAACAACCCGCTGTCATGCTACGGACGAAAGAAATTCCAATTGGACAAGGAAGCTCCTAAGGAAGAATAACTTAAGCCGCAAAGATTCCGAACATCGCCATTATCAAAACAAATGCATCCGTCATCAGGTGGGACAGGTATGAGGCAAAGAGATTTTTGGTTTTAAGATATACATACAAATGGAATATTGAACCCAATCCCTGAATCAGAAGCACTGACAGTAAAGAAACGCCAGGTTCCAAATGAATCAAAGCAAAAAAGACTAGTGTAACTGCAGACGACAGCATAATTGATAATCTGCGGTTGGAAGTGTATTTAAACAAAACCCTCAACAGAAACATTAGGGGAATGAACTTCATCAGCTCTTCAGCCATCATTGAAAATACCAATGAGATGATAGAAATAATGTTCTCTTCACCGCTTGCGATGCTTGCAAGACCGCTTGCATCCAAAAGATTGGACATTATAAATGAGTAGATGAAAAATGCCAAAAACATCACGACGGCAAGTATGAGTTCGTCCTTTGTTGGCTTTCTAAAAAACAGCGAATAGTCCCAATCGGAAAAATAAAGCAATGGAATGAGCATTATCAAAAGGAAACATATGCTTCCCGCAAACTCATTTGTATAAAAATCGACATACCGAAATGAAAATAAAGCAACAGGCACGCTGACGAGCAATACCAGCCATCCTATTTTTGACATCCTCGGATTTTCATCGTAAAAGGGAAAATCCCTCTTTTCAAAGCTCAACATGATATGACCTACAGGCTTGACTGGGAAAACTCGAAAGGATTGTGGTTTTCATAAATTGCATCATAATATTTGTTTAGAATCCTTGATTCCCACATGTTATAGTTTGACTGCTCTTTTTTCTCGAAGTTATAGGCAAGAATGCCGATGGTCCTTTCATACTCATCAATTCCCTTCATTTCACAGAAATCGGTTATGATATCCGGAATGTATTCGCATGGATCGACACTGCTGAACTCCAGAAACTCCTCATATTCATGTTTTGAAAAGAAGTCCTCCTCGCTTACGGGAGTTTCATGGGACTCAATGGTAAAGAGCTCTATATATATTTCATCCGCCAATGGAAGCTGATTAAAATCAATGCCCAATCCATAGACATTACCTGTTTCAAGGTTCAGTACTGTATGGCCGGTTTTAACTCCGCCCATCCAGTTGTCATATGCGGGCTTTACGATTTCCTCAGGCGTCAGGCCTGAAAGCACAGTCTTTAAGTGCTCAACTCCAATGACTTCAACAAATTCTTCCATGAAGATATTTTATCCGTCCTGATTAATATAATGTGTGCAAAATCACAAAAGCACACTTGGCGAATAAATAAATACTTTATGGAATATAACTATTATCATGTTTTCCAAAGCTACAATAAAGGAGCGAAGGCAATACTACCGTGAGGAATGGGACCCTAAGGACCTGCCCGGCTTCATATCCAAGGACATCAAGAAAAGGGAGTTCGGTTTTGACCACAACGGACGCGGACCCAACGACAGGTACAAGGTCTTCGGAGGAACAGAGTCCCTAAGAAAATTCCTCAGATACAAGGCTCCCTTTGCTGCATACATTTCAGTTGCATTCTACAACAACCCCCGAAGAAGGGAGGACTGGCTTAAGGCGGAATACATTTTCGATGTTGACGCCAAGGACATTCCGATAAGGTCCTGCCAGTGTGACGGCGTATGTGAAATCTGTCTTGGCGAGGCTTTGGAAATAGTCAACAACCTGATTGATACTCTCGAAGGCGATCTGGGACTTAAAAACATCCATCTGATATACTCCGGAAGGGGATACCACATAAGGATAATGGATGAGGAGATGATGACTGCGGGAAGCGAGCTTCGATCTGAAGTTTTAAAGTATGCTGCAGGCGCCGAGGTTCCAAAGT
The DNA here is from genome assembly GCF_905233225.1 of Methanobrevibacter sp. UBA212. Taxonomy (NCBI): domain Archaea; kingdom Methanobacteriati; phylum Methanobacteriota; class Methanobacteria; order Methanobacteriales; family Methanobacteriaceae; genus Methanobrevibacter; species Methanobrevibacter sp. UBA212. The sequence goes on along the minus strand of NZ_CAJODJ010000059.1, from coordinate 4,053 downwards.
CACAGTTCATGAACTCAGAGGTTTCAAGCCAGAGCTTTAACTTCGAGCATTTCACAATACCTGTGGGATACCAGAAGATATTCACAGATAGGGTGAAGTTCAACATCCAGCATATGGTGGGAAACGAAAAGCTTGACGGAATCAATGCGAAGCTCATGAAGGACATAATCGCCTCAAGACACCATCTGGACAATGACAACTGGGGACTTTTCAAAAAGGACATCGGCCCCAGAAGATACAGGAACCTTGTGGATGCAATGGCAAGGGTCAACCTCGCAACAATCGACGCCAAGGTGTCAATCGATTTGAAAAGGATTTTGAGACTGCCTTCATCACTTCACTCAAAGGTTAGCATGAAGTGCATGGAAGTCAAAAACAGGGAAAGCTTTGATCCCTTCGACAAGGCGGTTCCGAAATTCGTTTATGAAAGAAAAGGTGTATAAAATGGATAAAGTTTTAAGAGAGATTTTAAGAAAAAGCCCATACTTTGAAGAGATAAATGAAAACAGATTCGTTCCCGAATATCTGGGACTTATCGTAAACGGCGTTGTAGTCTATCACGTGAACTGGATTGACCTTGTGGGCAATGAGATAATATTTATGCACAAGGACATTCAGACCCATCCGATCGTTTCACTTGTTCTTGAAAACCTGAATTCACTAATGATCATCACATCAGACGGAATAAAAGAAGTGTTGTAAGCTAGTCTGTGCTGAAGCACTTGTCCACTATTTTTTCTGAAATCACATCGGGAGAGTCATCTGCGGAAACCACATTCCAGTTGTATGTGAACTTCCGGGACTTTTCACGGTTTTCCCGTAATGATTCGATATTTTCAAACATTTCGGTTTCCTCATCACGGGACCCGATTCTTCTGAGGGATTCCTCGGGAGTTATGTCCAAAAAGAACATGCAGTCGGATGTGGGAAGGACGAACGCCACAATCTTGTATACAATTGTGTTTACGACATTGGGAAGATACATCACCGCCAGGATATATCTTGAAAAAATCAGCACATCCACATCATCATTTCTGCAGTACATATGAACGGACCTTATCGCATCAAGCCCAAAATAGACTGTCGCCTTAATCTTATTGTATTTGCCGGTTTTCAACAATGCCTGCTTTGACTTGCGGCCGAACTTATTGTCGCTGCACGGATGGGATCTCACGGTGACCTTGCGGCCCTGATTTTCATAGGCCTTGGCCAAGAGGTTTACCTGCGTGTCCTTTCCAGAACCGTCCAATCCGTCGATGACAATAAATTTCCTCATAAAGTGCCCTCTATTCTATTTCGTAAAACTCCGTATAAGTTGAATTCCTCTCTATCGGATGTCTGCCCAAATCCCTGACCATGCGGGCAAATGTATTGATTGACGCGTCAACTCCATCAGGCGCACCTGAAGCTTCAGAGAGCTCATCACCACCAAGAGTGCCTCCAAGGTCATTAGTGCCTGCAATAAGTGAAACCTGTGCGAACCTGAATCCCATCTTAACCCATGAAACCTGAATGTTTGGAATAATGTCCCTAAGCATCAGCCTTGAGACTGCATAGAGCTTCAGGTCCTGTGTTCCGGTGGCTCCCAGATTTGTCTGGCCCTCCATGAATATAGGGGAATACTCATGCATGAATGTCATTGGAATGAACTCGGTAAACCCGTGTGTGTCCTGTTGAATCTGTCTTATAATGTCAATATGCTCTACCCTTTCCTCTAATGTCTCCACGTGCCCATACATTATTGTCGCTGAGCCCTGGATTCCGACTTCCTGAGCTGTCTTGACCGCATCAACCCATTCGGCCACGCTTACCTTTTCAGGGCATATTATTTCCCTTGACCTGTCGGTGAGTATTTCAGCTGCAGTTCCCGGAAGAGTGTCAAGACCCGCATCCTTGAGGACTTCAAAGCCTTCCGCCATGTCCATTCCTGAAGCCAGACATGCGTCCCTCACCATGGTCGGTGAAAAACCGTGAATTGTGACGTCAGGATAGTTGTCCTTTAGAAGGGTGAGCAGATGCAGGTAATAGTCGATGTCGGCATCCGGATGAACTCCTCCCATCAGTGTGAATTCCCGTGCACCGTTTAAAACGGCGCCTTCGGCCTTTTCAAGTATCTGCTCGTCATTCAGGATATATGCATCAGGGTCGTCGGCATCCTTACCGAATGCGCAAAAGCCGCATCTGACCGTACAGATGTTTGTAAAGTTGATGTTGCAGTTGTTAATGAATGTTACGTTGTCCCCAACGATTTGGTGTCTTAAAAAATCAGCAGTTGCAAGTAAAGGGTACAGGTCGTGCCCTTTTATATTCATCAAGTGGTTTGCCTCTTCAACGGAAATCTCCTCATCAAGGGATTTTGTCAGAATCTTTTCTGTTTTAGAGGAAACGGGTAGTTTATCAAACATGATTTTATATTGGATTTGAATAAATAAAAAGGTTACTATTACTTTTGACTGTCAATAAGATTAAAATTAATGTTTTAGTTAACAAAATTAAATTTTACTGAATTAATATGCATTAAAGTCATATTTCCCCTTGATTGAATTAAAACATAATAATTCAACATTCTTTGCACCGATATAACATTCATCATCAAAACTTACAAAATCTATTGGGCCGTTACAATTGCATGCGAAATCATGGCCATCCAAAGTAATGCTTCTATCGGCATCTTTTACCCCCTGACTTTTTAGCATTAAGTCAATATCAGGATAATCATTTGTTCTTTGAGGTGTTGTCTGCATGATGCTTTCCAAAAATGATTTATTCTTATTGGAATCAATTGACAAATCTTTTAAACAAAGGGAAATTGCATTTTTCATAGCGTCAAACAAAATTTGTGATTCAAATCCCACATATCTATTCCAAAACGGTTCAACAGAACTTTTTGCATCATCCTTTTTTCTATCGGTGTAATTTTTAAGGGCAAAATTAATCAAATCGTGAGGCCTGTAAAATTCCTGATTTGGACTTTCCAAATATCTTTCCAAATCATTGAAAAAACTTCTTACATTTTTTTGTTTTTTATAAAAACGTCTGTCAAATTCTTCAACAACATTACTTGACCAAAAATATTCAGAATAATGATTAAAAGCACTTTCAGATTTTAGATGAAGTGAATTAATAGAGAATACATAAGCAATAAGAAGGCAAGTGTCAAAAAATGCTTTTTTATTCATCACAATCGCCTAACAAGTGATTTGTAATTTCATTCAAAACATCCCTATCATAATATTCACTAGGCATGGCTATATGTGTATAATAATATTGCTGCATCTTTCCACAGTACAACAAAAATTCATCATATTTTGAATCATATTCTTTCAGATTATTAATTTTTGCAGATAACAGTTCATCAAAAGCCTTGAAAAGATCATTGAAGAATCCTTCATGATTTATCAATTCAGCAGGCCTGTCCATCAAATCATAATACATCGCACATATGGCCATATAATCATATGATTCATTTTTAAATCCTTCCTCATCTAATTTACGAGCAAAATCCATATAGGAGTCATAGAATTCCTCTTTAATATTTTTTTCTTTTTTGTTTCTTTTTAAAAGAGAAAATATTTTCTGGATTAAAGCTTTAAACTTACTATAAGCAATTTGTGTAGTTTCACTTAATATATATGGAATATCTGGTTTAATAACTTCATTTATCATTTTTTCACCTTCTTTTTTCTGAAAATTGAACCACCCCACCCTAAGAGGATAGGGATTCCTGAATTTTTCACTTAATAATGGTTAATTTAAGTATTTTTTCAGGCTATCTCCGTTGAACCAGCGGTTTAGAATATTAATTGCTGCGTTTGTGTCCCTATCAAGTGTTTTTCCGCATTTTGGACATACCGGGTTGCGTGTTTTGACTTTTAACTCTTTGTTTATGTGTCCGCAGTGGTGGCATGTTCGGCTTGTGTTGTGTGGTTTTACGAATTGTACGCCGTCTGCTTCGGGTTTGTAGAGTTGGAATTTGTCTTTTAGTCTTTTTATGAATCGCGATAGAGGAAATATCATGTTTTGCTCTCCTCCGATTAAGATCTTGATAGTAGA
>NZ_CAJODJ010000058.1:0-8646 GCF_905233225.1 Methanobrevibacter sp. UBA212 | reverse complement strand
GTCAAGGAAAATCCACATATTATTATGAATGGAAATGCTTTGACGAAAAAATAGGCATGGCCTAAGAATCTCCAGCTTCTACAAGCCGGAGAGGTTCAAAACATCAAAAGTGGAATTATCTGCTGCACATACTGCCGGTACGGCAAATAGCAAAGCAAGAAATACCGTTAGCATAATGAATTTTTTGTTTATCAAAATTTTTCCCCCTATTATACTATTTCATACATACTATGATTTTAAAAAAATAATAGAATATGACAATTTTAAGGCACGGCAGCACCTAAACATGAGTACATTTTTCGGGGATGTCACCACAAATCATCTATAATGTTTTCCAAATCCTCATCATCGATTCTTCCGTATTCCAAATCCTCTAAAGTATAGCAGTAATTCTCCAATACCCTCTTTACTTCAGCGGCATCATAATCTCTGCCGTCGATGGTGACTGTTTTATCATCTTCCCCATCATCTTCTCCCATGTAGCAACATTCGGGACAATAAGGCTCGCCTTCATCAACCCATGAGCCGCATCGTGGACAGATTCCCACAATATCACCTCAATCAGATCAATTCCTCAAGAATCCTGGCTGCAGATTCAACCATTTTCGGACAGATTTCACTAAAGAGATTATTTTCCCTTGCATACCCAACGCCTTTTTCAGTGCTGATGTCACAGTCAAGCAAATCCCTGCAGATATAAGAGCCGTTTTCAGATTCAAAATCATCCAGCAATCTTTTACACATCTCATTGCTTTGGGGTTTGTCCTCTCCATACTTCAGGCCCAACACCATCAGTGCGCCGGTGCATGCTCCGCATACTTCCGCTTTTCTCATTCCGCTTCCAAAGCAAGCACCGATTTTTAGGGCCTGCTCCTTTGAAAGCCCAAAATCTTCACTGAAGGCAGCAAATACTGCCTGTGAGCACACGTAACCGTCTTCAAACAATTGAACCGCATCTTCTATTCTAGTCATGTTAATTAATTTCATTAAACATATATATTAAAATAACTAAATTAAAATTAATTTTAAATAAATAAATTAATTCGAGGCAAAAACATGAATGAATATGACATCATTATTATCGGAGCGGGACCGGGCGGACTGACAGCAGGAATCTATGCCGGCCGTCAGGGAACCAGGAACCTGATTATCGACAGGGACCTGGCCGGAGGACTGGGCCGTGAAGTTCCGGAAATGGAAAACTATCCTGGCTTTGACAACATTTCAGGTCTGGAGCTCATTGAAAAGATGAAGGCCCAGGCAACCAAAAACTGCGATTTAAGGGAAATGGAAGAGGTTACAGAAATCACAAAAACAGACGATGAATACAGGTTCACAGTGAAAACATCAAAGGACACCTACCGGTCAAAAGCAATAATCCTTGCAACAGGCAGTTCCCACAGACACCTTGAAGCCAAAGGAGAGGAAGAGTTTAAGGGAAAAGGTGTGAGCTACTGCGCCACATGTGACGGATTCTTCTTTGCCGGACGTGACATAATAATGGTCGGAGGGGGAAACAGCGCACTTCAGGAAGCGCTATACCTTAAAAACCTTGGCGCCAATGTCACAGTCGTCCACAGAAGAGATGAGTTCAGGGCCCAAAAGCACCTGCAAAATCAGATAAAGGAAGCTGAAATCCCAACAATACTCAATGCCACCGTCGAAGAGATAAAAGGTGAAATGCTGGTTGAATCAGTTATTCTAAAGGACACCAAAACCAATGAACTCAAAGAACTGCCTATAAATGGAGTTTTCATCAGCGTAGGCTACATTCCCCACACTGAACTTGCAAAACAACTGGAAATAAACCTGGATGAATCCGGACACATCATCATAGATAAAAAACAGAAAACCAATGTTGACTACGTCTATGCAATCGGTGATGTCTGTGTCGGTCTAAAACAGTGGGTTGTTGCATGCGGAGAGGGTGCAGTTGCCGCAACTTCCGCATTTGAAGATCTGCAAAATCAGTAGCGTTCTTTTAAGAACATGTAAATAAAGAATGCGATGAGCAACACTACAATTACAGGCAGCAGCCACATAAATACCTTAAGCAACAATACCGCTACTAATATAGCAATTATAATAAATATTAAATCTTGAAGTTCCATGTAATTCAAATATATTGCATATGGTATATAAACTTTAAGAGTTTTTTTACTTTTTCTTTTTGAAATATAAAAACATATAATAAATAAAAAAACCAAAAATAATATCATTATATTTTGATGGAGCATAACATGACAATAATAGTAGTTAATAACAAGGGTCAATATAATCACAGAATCGCTAGAAGTTTACAATACCTTAAGATTCCATCCGAACTTGTCCCAAATGATTTAAGCATTGAAGAAATTGAAGCTAAAAATCCTATTGGACTGATTTTAGGTGGAGGACCTTCCCTTGAAGGTGCAGGATTAAGTGAAGAATATATCAGACACTTTGATATTCCAATTCTAGGAATATGTCTTGGCCATCAGTTGATTGCTAAAACATACGGTGGGGAAGTTACCACATCAGATACCGAAAGTTATGCTCAGGTTAAAATTAATATCAATAATGATGAAAACTTATTTAAAGGATTGGCCCCTGAAATGGATGTTTGGTCTTCTCACAAAGACGAAGTAAAAACAATCCCCGAGGATTTTGAAATCCTGGCCAGTTCCACTTTATGTGATGTTGAATCCTTCAAGCATAAGGATAAGGATGTGTATGGAATCCAATTCCACCCTGAAGTACATCACACTCCGAAAGGAGAAATAATATTTAAGAACTTTTATGAAATCTGTAAAAAATAGGTGTAATAATGATTGATAACGCTGACGATTTAAGAGACAAGGCAAATGAATTTAAGACCGGATTGAAAAAGCAGTTTGTAAACATCCCAATTGGCGATGAGGAATACGGCTTTAGAATCTCAGGTATTGGCCAAAAATCTGTTAAATTAGAAAAATATGTAAAATTTGACGACATATTCGAAGCCATTGAATCAGGAAACGACAATGGCCTTGAAGCCATGATCAAACAAATCATTGAAGATTACGAAGAAGAAGATGAAGAGGAATAAAATGTTAAGCCCTAAAGAATTTATTGAAGATGCAATTCAAAAAATCAAAGACCAAATAGGTGATGAAAAAGCAATCATCGCCTTATCTGGTGGAGTGGACAGTTCAGTATGTTCTGTACTTGTCCAAGAGGCTATCGGCGATAATTTAACTGCAGTATTTGTAGACCATGGTCTTTTAAGAGAAGGTGAAGTCGAACAGGTAACCAACACTTTCAAGGACAGGTTAAACTTTAAATTTGTTGACGCCTCTGATGAATTTATGGACCAGCTTGCAGGGGTTGAAGACCCTGAAGAAAAACGTAAAATCATCGGAAGAGTATTCATTGAAGTATTTGAAAGAGAAGCAATCAAATCAGGGGCAAAATTCTTAGTTCAAGGAACCATTGCACCTGACTGGATTGAAACAAAAGGCGAAATCAAATCTCACCACAACCTAGCCCTTCCAAGCGGAATGGAACTGGAATTGTGTGAACCTATCCGTGACCTATACAAGGATGAAGTAAGGGAAATCGGAGACGAATTGGGATTACCTGCAACCACCGTTTACAGACAACCTTTCCCTGGACCTGGACTCGGTGTTCGTGTTGTTGGAGATTTGACAAGAGAAAATGTTGAAATTTGCAGAAAAGCAAACAAAATCGTTTGCGATGAAATTGAAGCTGCAGGCATTGATAAGGACGTATGGCAATACTTTGCAGTATTGACCGACACCAAAGTTACCGGTGTTAAAGGAGACCAAAGAGACTTCGGATACCTTGTTATAGTCAGAGTGGTCAATTCAATTGATGCCATGACCGCATCAGTTGCCGAACTTCCTTGGGAAGTCGTTCAAACCATTTCAAAAAGGATCACTTCCGAAATTTCCGAAGTTACCCATGTCGCTTTATCAATTAGTGACAAACCACCTGCAACCATCGAATTCTGTTAAAAATACTGAAATCCGGTATTTTTAATTTTTTTACTTTTTTTAGAATATCATGAAAACCACAAAGAATGCATATTTGGCCAAACTGACAGAACAAATCCAGATGAAATCTGTCAAGGTAGGCAAAAACCTGGAAGGAACAACACCCCCGTCAGTCTTCATTGGCAGATGGTCCTATCCAAAGGTATATGCAGGGCCTATGATGAGCTCACAAATGGGAGACACACATATCATGGACTCTCCGGAAGAGTGGCTTGGCCAAAACAAAACCCAGGACGAAATCATAAACTACCGTATGAACCTTGTAAGGGGAAAGCAGCTGATTAAGATTGATGATTTGGAAAATCCCTTTGTTGAAAAGCTTCAGGACATTTCACTTGCATCCAAATCAATCGACAGCGAAGCAACATTCGGAAAAAGGCCAAGAGGATCCATGCTTTCAGAGGACAGCATGCCTCACGGACCGAGTGCAGTGATTGAGAAATTCGACATAGACGCCGTAAGATGGGACAGGCAGCTGGAAAAGACATTCTATGATACCGACTTGAAGGCAACTGAAGCGGTATTGAACCTGCACAATAAGGACGTTCCATTTTCAGCAATGCAAAAGGCATTTTCTGTGGGAGCGATAGGAACCAAAAACAACAGAAAACTGGTTCCGACACGCTGGTCAATCACGGCATGCGATTCCACACTGGCGGATGAGTTTCTAAAGGAAGTTAGGAAATTTGAAATACTTGACACATACAGGGTCTTTGAATTCGGAGCCCTGAACAATTATTATGTAATCATACTGACCCCCGGCGAATGGGAATACGAATGGTATGAGGCATTCATCAAATTGATGAGAAATGAAGAGTTGATCTTTTCAGACTACGAAACCAACGGTGGCAAAAAGGAGTACTCCATCGTTGGAGGCTGCTATTATACCGCTAAAATGGCAGTCCTTGATTATCTGATGAAGATAAAAAGACAATCAGGACTTGTGATATTGAGAGAAGCCTATGACGGATATGTCCCGCTGGGCGTTTTCAATGTGCGTGAAAACATTAAGGAAGCCATGATGCAGCCCTATCTGGAATTTGAAACCCTGGAAAAATGTCTGGAATATGCAGGAACCAAACTGAAAATACCAATAAGCAGATATGTCAAGCAGGGCACACTGCTCAATGAGATGCTTCACACAAAGCAGACCACCCTGGACATGTACTTTAAAAGTGAGAACAATGTTTAAGTTTAAAACCCCATCCGAAAAAACCCTGAAAGTAATGTCTGAAGTTGCAAAAGGCAACATAGAAAAGGACTATGAGAAAAGCTGCATAAGTAAGATTAAAGACCTGACTGGCAAGGAACACGTCAGGATGACCTCAAGCGGAAACAACAGCATATTCATTGCGCTTTCAGCAGTTGAGGGAGACATCATCATTCCCGACCAGGGCGCATGGCATGGTTTCAAGCAGATTGCCAGGTTCCTAAAAAAGAACATAATTACTGTAAAGACAGATTTGGGACTGATAGATACGGATTACATGGAGGATTTGGACATTGCAGATTCATCAGCCTTGATATTTACAAGCTTTGCAGGCTATAGCGCCGAGCAGGATGTCAGGCCCATCTGCAGATACTGCAGAAACAGAAACATTACAACAATTGAAGACGCTTCAGCAGGAATTGGTGACACTAAAAACAATCTGGGCAAGAATTCAGACATCATACTTGCATCAACCGGTTCGCCAAAAATAATCAATGTCGGAAGCGGAGGATTCATTTCCACTGACGATGAGGAAGTTTTCAAAAGAACATCCCTGCCACAAAAATTAAGCAAAACATCACAAATAGTATGCAGCGGTATAGATAGTGAACTCAATCAAGTTAAAGATAACCTTGAAGTATCATTAAATGCAACAGACTATGTAAAAAAACACATACCTAATGCAATACATGCAGATAAAAGAGGCCTTAATGTAATTATACCTAATGATAATGCGAAGTCGATATGCTGGGATTTGAAAAAGACACTCTCAACCGACAAAAGCGGATTCATCACAACATGCCCGAACTATAATCGCGTGAAACAAAAGGCAATATGTTTGGAAATAAAGAATCTGGATTACAGATGCCTTGAAAAAGAATATTTGGATAAAATAATTGATGAGGTCACATGTCGACTGTAAGTTTTGTGATCCTGTCAACAATTATCTCTTCGACAGACATGTTTTGAAGTTCTTCGTCACTGATTTTATATGTTTCAATCAATTTATCCTCATTTGGAATCAGAACATCATCATCCCTTGTGAACAATAAAGACAGTTCTTTTGTGTAGTCTTTGGAATCTATTAAAACGGCACACAGATTCATTTCTCCCTCGTGCAGACCTAAAATTTTGAATGCCTTTGAAATCTGGCGCTGGGCGGAACATCTCAACACTATCTCAACACTTAAGTCATTGGCCAGATTTTCACCACGCTCGAATGCAAGAAAAGCCTGATTGACACCATGAATTATATGATTTTTTGAAACGACACAATCCGCATTGAGAAGCTGGATAATCTCACCATCATCCTTAATTGAATTGATTTTGCCAAGCACATCTCCAACGGAATCGATATTTGCCCTGAAACCCAATATTTGAATATTATCCATATGCATATTAATCCCTCAACAACCTGTTTACACCTGCGATATATGCCTTTACGCTGGCATTGATAATGTCCGGTTCGGTTCCACGGGCAGAAACGATCTTGTCCTCCTGCTGCACTTTGATGATTACGTCAATGAAAGCGTCTGTACCTCCAGTGATTGCGTCTACGTGATATTCAATAAGGTCTATGTCTTTGAATATGTCCAGAGATTTAAGCGCATTGATTGCAGCATCAACCGGACCCACACCGACACCCGCATTTAGAATTTCCTCATCATCGATGGTAATTTTAACGGACGCTGTAGGCATTACCTTATTTCCGGAAACGATAGTTACCTCATCAAGCTTGATTCTATCTTCATTATTAATATGGAGAACGTTATCTGCAACTGCATGCAAATCAGCATCAGTAACAGTCTTTCCCTTATCCGCCAAATCCTTAAGGTCACTGCATATCTGATTTAATTGGTCTTCATTGACATCAAAACCAAATTCCTTAAGTCTGGAATCTAGCCCATGGGTACCCATATGCTTGCCCAGGACGAACTTACGCTTGCGTCCGACAAGTTCAGGGGTTATAGGTTCATAGGTGGATGAATTCTTAATGATTCCATCTGAATGGATTCCTGATTCATGGGCAAAGGCATTTTCACCAACAATCGCCTTATTAGGTTGTATATATACACCGGTGGACCTTGCCACCAATTTGGAAATGTCATATATCTCATTGATTTTAACGTTAGTTGAAAATTCCGGAAGCAATCTGTCAATGCTGACGATACACTCTTCAAAAGATGTGTTTCCCGCTCTTTCTCCAATACCGTTAATTGTTGTATGGATTTCGCTGGCCCCCGCCTTAATTGCAGATAAGGTATTTGCAACAGCAAGTCCGAAATCATTATGGCAATGAACAGAAATAGGAACCTTCAAATCATTGAGCTTATTGAATAATTCATATGAAGAATCGGGAGTAAATATTCCCACAGTATCGCATACGCAAAGCCTGTCGGCATGATGGTCAATTGCACTTAAAAAGACTTCCCTTAAAAAATCAACATCACTTCTGGAGGCATCTTCAGCCGATACCTCAACAATCAAACCATGATCCTTACAGTAATCAATTGCATCATTAGACAAATCAATGAGTTTATCCCTGGTTGTATTCAATTTATCTGAAATGTGCAAATCAGAAGTGGGGACAACAAGGTTGACTGCATCAACATCACATTCAATACAATAATCAATATCGACAGTCAAAGGTCTTGAAAAACTTAAAATTTCAGCATTTAACCCCTGTTTAGTAATTTCTTTAATAGATTCCCTTTCGCCTTCAGATGTAATGGCGGAACCCGCTTCAATAAAATCGATCCCGATTTCATCAAGCTTTGAAGCTATTCTTAGTTTTTCCAACGGAGTTAATGATACACCGGGAGTCTGTTCCCCATCACGCAATGTTGTATCCAATACTTTAATATTCATAAAAATCACTGAAAAATTTCTATACGGGTATTAAGCAAAAAAAAAAACTGTCAAAAAAAAGTAAGTAATAATTGTAATAGAAGGCTTGCAGCGAAATGAAATTCCCATAGAAAACCATAGTACACAAACAAAACGCAAAAAGACTTCACTACTGGGATCGAAACGAGTCCAGGTATAACCCTCATGCTATGGCCGCAATACCTACATATTACATATGAGTATGAAAAATAAATTATAATTAGTGCAACTTTCACCCAAACTGTTAACACCTAACCAAATTGTTATCAAACTATGTATCACTTGAATAAGTCAATACATACGTTTTACTAACAATTAAAATAATGCAAGCGAACAATTGGAAGCAGCGGACTAAACAACTCGGAAAAAAAACCTCGAAGCGTACATCCCTACCCCATCAAACAAGTCTTCTACTCGCGTCCTAAGCAATCTATTTTCAGGGGATACCTCAGGCTTAGATGCTTTCAGCCTTTATCACCTAGCGCGTAGCTGCCCGGCAATGCCTTATCAGACAAC